>DASUNJ010000324.1:0-2943 GCA_036277235.1 Thermoanaerobaculia bacterium
GTAGTTGCGCGAGGGGCCGAGGCTCGACTCGGACCACCCCAGCCCCCGGTTGTCGGGATAGAGACCCACCGGGTCCGCGGGGTTGTGCGGCGCGAAGAGGTCGAGGCTGCGGTCGTAGAGATAGGCGAGGGCCTCGGCCGCTGCCGCTTCCTCCCCTTCGGCCGGACGGACCTTCACCGTCCAGGTCTCCCGGGCGCCCGGGCGGATGCGGTCGCGGAAGGTGGCGACCTCGACCTCCAGCCTGCGGTCGTCCCAGGGAATCTCGACTGTTCTGTCCAACTGGATGAGCTGATGGTCGCGCAGGGTGACGAGCCGCAGCGAGAACCCGCCGCGGTCCTCCGGCCGGACCGGGATTTCGACGAGGCTGGCGTCGCGCCCCATGCGCAGCTCGCGCCGGCTGGTCAGCCGGTGGCGGTGCCAGACCTCCAGCCAGACGGTCTGGTCCGGGAAGCCGGAGTGGACCAGGGCCCGGACCCTGCCGCCGGGACGGGCCTCGGAGTCGTCCGCGAGGAGGATCGCCGGCAGGGCGAGCGGATTGTCGTCCCCGGCCACGATCAGCTCGGTCCAGGTGGCGAAGGTCTCGCCCGCTTCGTCCGCGGTCTCGTAGCGCAGACGGTAGGCGCCGGGGGCGAGCGCGGGCAGGGCCAGCTCGGCCTCGCCGTTCTCGCCGTGCTTCAGGGTGCCGGAGGCGACCTGCGGGCCGTCCTCCCACTGGCGCAGGACCTCCTGAGGGTCGTAGCCGTGGTCGAAGCGCGCGCGGAGAAGGTCGCCCTCGGTCCGGACCGGCGTCTCCGGGTCGGCCGGAGGCTTGGGGACGTCGGCGGGCAGCGGCGTCTCGGCGGGCTGGCGCAGGGAGAGGAGGGTCCAGGTCCCCTCGCCGGAGCGGCCGATGCCGGCGAGGTCCCGGCGATGGATGGTCACGGTGCCCGGCTGGCCAGCGGCGTAAAGCTCCCGGTCCGGCGCGATCTCGGCTTCGATGGCCACCCAGCCGAGACGGAAGGAGCGCTTCGCCGAGCGCGTCTCACCCCCTTCGTCGGTCAGCTCGGCGTCGATGCGGTAGAAGTAGCTCACCGACCGCGGATCGCGCCCCTCGAGCTCGCCGGCCTCCGGGGTGAAGACGACCTCGAAGGTGCCGTCCGGCGACAGCTCGGCCGTGCCGGTCGCGACCGTCTCCTCGCGCCCGGGCTCGGGCCACCACCACCAGAGCGAGCGCTCCTCGCGGGTGGCGCGCCAGCGCACCTCGCCGCTCGCCACCGGCAGGCCGAAGTAGTAGCGCGCCTGGCCGGGGAAGGCGGCGCGGCGGTTCAGGCGGAGCGGCTCCTTGGGGTCTTCCAGGGAGACCTCGAAGGTCGGACGCTTGTACTCCTCGATGCGCACCATGGCCATTCCGTCGTGGGTGGTGCGGATCGACCAGGGGCCGAGCGGCCGGCCCGCCGGGATCGTGAACTCTCCCGAGGCCGTGCCGAAGTCGTTCGTGGAGACGGTGCGGGATTCGACCTCCTGGCCGTTCGGATCGACGAGCCCGACCTTGACGGTGCTGTTGGGGACCGCCTTCAGCCGGCCGCGCCCCCGGTTGTCGTAGACCAGGACCTTCCAGAGGAGCTTCTGCTGCGGCCGGTAGATGCTGCGGTCGGTGAAGACGAGCGCCCCCTGCCCGGTCCTCTCCTCCTCGGGGCGGTAGTGGTAGACGTTCAGAAGAACGGCGACGTCGTCGCCGCGGCTGGCGAACCAGGTCTCGGAGCCCCGCGACTTGTGGCGGACGGCGCGGACCTCGGGCTGGAGCTCGCCGGTCTCGCCGGACACGGCGACCACCTCGACCTCCCCGCTCTGCCGCTCCCGCGCCACCAGCACCAAGTCGCCAAGGACCAGCGGCGCGGCGACCAACTGGTTCTCCACGTAGCTCTGGCCGTCCGGGGTCTCGATGGCGAAGTCCTCGCGCGCCGAGGCCAGGACCATCCAGGCGCCCTTGCGGTCGATGGCCGGGGTGACGTAGGTCGTGTGCATCTGAAAGTCGGGAGTGGCGGGCAGGTCCGTCTTCCAGGCGAAGACAGGCTTGGACTTGAGCAGCTCCCCTACCGGGGGGAAGATCTGGCCGTCGTTCCGAGCCAGACGCTGCTTCAGGTCGAACGGATAGGCGCGGAACCAGAGCGCGGGGAGGTTCTTGTGGTTGACCTGGATCGAGCGCCGGTGCAGGCCGTCGGAAGCCATGGCTCCCAGGTAGTACACCGGGGCCTCGATGTCGCGGGCGATGCCGAGGGCCCTCTCGCCGCCGGGCGACTTCGGATACGCGCCATGGCCGGCGCGGGCGGTCTCCGCGGCCTTGGGCAGGTCGTTGCTGTTCCGGTAGAGCTGGGCAAGCTCGGCCATGCCCATGGCCCACCAGGGGACCTGGCGGAACTCAGGAAGGTCCTTTTCCAGCTCCTGCCGGAGCGCCTTCATCTCGTCAGCCAGGGCATGGCTCTGAAGTCGGCGGTAGCGCTCGAGCCGGGCCTCCAGGGCGCCGTCCTTGTTGCCCTTGGACGCGTGCCAGCGCTCGTGGTCGGCGAGGAGCGCCATGATCCGGCGCAGGGGATGGACCTCGGCATCCACGAGCTGCTCGTCGGGCAGCAGCTCTCCGTCGCGGAGCAGCGCGATCAGGTCCATGCGACTCGCGGCGTTGGTCTGGGCCGGCGACCAGTATCCCGTGTCGGCCAGGTGCTGGGTCCAGAGATAGGTGACGGTGTCGCGGAGCGTTCCGCGCACCTCCTTCGGATAGTTGTTCGGCCTCAGGAAGTCTGGGACCTCGGTGACCGGGACGCCGCCCAGGAGCTCGCGCTCCTTCCACGCTTCCAGGTAGGCCTTGGAGACCGCCTCGAAGAACTGGCCGGTGGTCCACTTCCCCACGTCCACCGGCTGGTCTGAGAGCACCGCCTCGTTCTCCCAGATCGTCCAGCGGTAGTTGTC
>DASUNJ010000325.1:0-32843 GCA_036277235.1 Thermoanaerobaculia bacterium
CCACGGCGCGCACGTAGGCGAGCGCAGCGCCCTGGGGCAGGATCACTGCCTGCTCCCACGGGGGCTGGAACAGGGTCGCCACGCGGGCGTCGTCGAGGAAGACCTCGACGCGCTCGATCGACTCGCCGTCCGGGACCTCGACCTCGGCCCGGACAGGCACGCTGCTCGCGTAGCTCTGTCCCTGGCGCGGCTCCGCGAGCCGGACGCGGAAGCGGTTGTAGGCCGCGTTGACCAGCAGCTCGTCGCGGGCGACCTCCCGGCCGGAAGCGTCGAAGGCGGTCGCCGAGAGCATGCGCGGCTTGGGCAGCGAGCCCAGGTCCAGCTCCACGCTGAACGGCGGCGTCTTCTTGGTGAGCACGGCCCGGCCGTCCATGGCGAAGGTGACCTTGGCGATGTCGGCGCTGGTCACCGTGTCGAAGCGGTTCATGCCGGTCTTCAGCTCGCCGAACGGTTCCAGGAGCTGGATGACGGTCTCGCCGCTGGCCAGGGCGGCGTTGGCCTCGATCATCAGCCGCGCCGTCTCCGGATCGGAAGGGGGCGGAGGGGGCATGTCGTTGTCGACCGCGGGCACGTTCAGGGGGCGCTCGGCGCGGAAGAACCTGCCGGAGCCCATGTCCTCCAGCTTGACGACCAGATTGTACTCGCCTGGCCGCAGGGTGCGCTGGAAAATCAGGGGAAGCGTGTCGGATTGCGAAGCCGGCAGGTCGAACCGGTAGCGGAAGCTGTCGAACAGCTCCCCCTCTCTAACGACTTCTCCAGTCAGCAGGAAGTTGTACGTGCGGCTCCCGGCGAGCTGAACCGCCGCTATCTCGGAAGAGGGAACGGCCAGGATGCCCTGGAGCACCGTCCGGCTCTGCCGCTTGCCGGGGAACTCGACGTCGAGGCGGGCATTGAAGACCGGCGCCCCCTCGGGCAGGTCGGTCGAGTAAGAGTTGAACGTGGGCACCCATTCGCCGGACGGCCCCCCGGCATGGTAGGCGACCTGCTGCTCCAGGATGTGCCAGCGGAGCCCCTGGTTGCCGATCCACTCGATGGCCTTGAGGATCTTGTATCCCCGCTCCTGGTCGCAGGCGGCGAAGGAGAGCGGCTGCGTAGGACTGGTGTCGATGTTGAAGGCGGGGTCGGTGAAAAAGACACCGATCCCCTCCTGCGGGTTCCAGAGGCGATAGTAGCCGGCCCGCCACTTCTGGTAGAGGATCGCCACGAGCGGACCTTTGGTCTGGTCGCTGTGAGAGTAGTACCAGACCTCCAGCGGCCAGAGCACGACAGGGCAGTCGGAGAGCATCACCTCGTCGGGGATGCCGTTGAGGAGGAGGACCCGGGAGCGTCCGTCCTTGAAGTCGCCACCGAACCTCTCTCGTACCGCGGAGACGCGCACCGGCCACTCTTCGCGAAGCTCGTTGCGCGCGGTCCTGGGCTTGGGGTCGCGGACCTGCCAGAAGCGGTCGATGAAGGCGTCGCGCTGGTAATCCCGCGAAAGCGCGAGAAAGGCCGTGCGCTCCTCGTCCGTGATGAGGACGGCCACCTCTTCCAGCCAGGCGCTGTACTTCTCGGGGAGCGGCTCGGCGGCGAGGGATGCCGCAAGAAGGAGAAGGAGGAGCGCGAACGGACCCCTCACCCCCTGACCCCCTCTCCCATCGCCCACCCCTGCCCCCGGGAGAGGGGGAACCTGACCAGGGTCGAGCAGCCTGAACAAAGCACGGCGGTTTCAGAAACGTCCCCCCTCTCCCGGTGGTGGGAGGAGATGGGAGAGGGGGATAGGGGGTGAGGGGTCAAGGGTAGTATCCGCGCAGCGTCTTGGCCTCGACTCCCGGCTTGCCCACCTTCAGATCGACTGTGCGGAAGTCGTCGCCGGTGCCTGTGTTCGTGGACTGGTAGGCGATCAGGTACTTGGAGCGCAGCTCCTCCTCGATCGTGTGGTAGATGGCGTCGAGACCTCCGGCGCTCGCGGAGAAGAAGGCACGGCCGCCGGTCTCCTCCGCGATCTTCTCCAGCTTCTTGCGGTCGATGTCGTCCCCGAGGCCGATCGAGTAGATCGTCACGCCGGCCCGGCGGGCGTAGTCGAGCGCGTCGTCATAGGTGAAGCGGCTCCCCTCGTCCTTGCCGTCGGAGAGCAGCAGCATGGCCCGCTGGCCCTTGACCCCGTTGAAGTAGAAGAGAGTGAAGATGATCGAGTCGTAGAGGGCGGTGGCGCGCTCCGGCTTGAGACCGGCGAGCCCGCCGGCCAGGGTGGTGACGTCCTTGGTGAACTTCACCGCCAGGTTCGGCCGGTCGTTGAAGGTGACCAGGGCGGCGCGGTCCTTGGGCTGGATCGTCTGCTCGATGAAGCGCAGGGCGGCCTGCCGCGTCTGCTCGATCTTGTCGGTCATGGAAGCCGAGACGTCCAGGGCCACCGCCGCGTGGATCGGCAGGTTGGTGACCTTCTCGAAACGCGCGATCTCCTGGCGGACGCCGTCCTCGACCACCGAGAAGTCCTTCTGCTGCATCCCCTCCACCGGCCGGCCCTGCTTGTCGAGCACCGAGGTGTAGAGCTCGACGAACTGGACGTTCATCTCCTCCAGGTTGTCCGGAGCGTTGACGAAGACCAGGTCCTCGGTGGAGTTGCCGTCGGTCAGGAAGGCCACCGCCCGCACGTAGGCGACCGGCTCCTCCTTGGGCAGCACGACGGGCTGGGTGTACGGCGGCTGGTAGAGCGTCGCCAGCCGTGTTTCGTTGAGGAAGAACTCCACCCGCTCGACCGTCTCGCCGTCCGGCACGTCGATGTCGACGTCGGCGAGCAGGCTGCTCTCGTACTTCTGCCCCCGGCGCGGCTCGACCAGGTTCACCTTGAAGCGGTTCACCACGGCGTTGATCAGGGTCTCGTCGGCGGCGATCTGGTTGCCGGCCACGTCGAAGGCGGTCACCGACAGCCTGCGCGGCCGCGGCAGCGATCCCAGGTCCAGCTCGACGCTGAACGGCGGCTTCCTCTTGGTCAGCACCGGCTTGCCGTCGAGCGCGAAGGTGACCTGGGCGATGTCGCCTGTGGTCAGGGTGTCGAAGCGGAGCATCCCGCTCTGCAGGTCGCCCGGCGGCGGCACGATCTTGACCGTGGTCTCGCCGTTGCTGATCGCGGCATTGGCCTCGGCCAGGAGGCGCGCGGTCTCGGGATCGGACGGCGGCGGAGGCGGCACGGTTTTGTCCACGTGGGGAACGACGAGGGTCTTCTCCTGGCGGAAGAGCTTGCCCGAGTTCAGGTCCTCCACCTTGAGGATCATCAGGTACTCGCCAGGCCGCAGGTAGCGCTGGAACAGGAGCGGGAGCTGGGTGTCCCCGCCGTCCGCCACCGGCTGGAGCGGGATGTCGAACTTGTACCGGAAGCGGTCGAACAGCTTGCCCTTCTGGAGCACCTCGCCGGTGAGCACGAAGTTGTACGAGCGGTGATCGGCGAGCTTGGCGACGCCGGCATCCGAGGCTCCCACGGAGAGCACGCCCTGGATGGCCGTCCGGTTCTGATAGCGGCCGGGGAAGTCGACCTCCAGCTTCGCGGGCAGGAGCGCGGCCCCCTCGGGGATCTCGGTCGAGTAGGAGCCGAAGGTGGCGACCCACTCGCCGCCGGGCCCCTTGGGCGCCGACTCGAAGCGCTGCTGGAGCAGGACGTAGCTCATGCGCTGGGCGGCCACCCAGCTGATCATGGCGGCGAGGCGGTCGCCGTCCCGCGCGCAGCCGGTGGCGATCTCGCCGACCGTGTGCCCCCGCGAGCCGATCGAATAGGAGTTCTCCACGAACAGCACGTCCATCCCTTCCATGGGGTTCCAGACCCGGTAAGGCCCGGCGCCCCAGCGGCGGTAGAAGACGATCACGAACTCCTGGCCGACGGTGTCGCTGCCCGCGAAGTACCAGGCCTCCACGGGCCAGAGCACGGTCGAGCAGCTCGAAGCGACGGTGGCGGTGGGAGGGCCGTTGAGGAGGAAGATCTTGGCGCGCTCGTCGCTCATGTCGCCCCATTGCGAGCGCGCCTGCGCCACGCGCGCCTCCCAGCGGTCGCGGAACTCATTGGAGCCGGTGGACTTGTACTTGTCCCGCGCCTCCCAGAAGCGCTCGATGAAGGCGTCGCGCTGGTAATCCTTTTCCAGGGCCAGGAAGGAGGTCAGCTCCTCGTCGGTCAGGAGCAGCTCGACCTCGGCGATCCACTCCTGGTATTTGGCCGGCAGCTTGGCGACCGCCTCCTTCTGCTCCTTCCTGAGCTCCTTGCGCTGCGAGCGCGACATCTTCTCAGCTGCGCCGGCGGGGGAGGGAACGGACAGGAAGAGGACGCAGACGAGGGTAAGGACAAGGAGGACGGCGTCCCTGATTTGGGACGCCGGGGAGCGATTGGAGGACAGGAGCATCATTCCTACCTTTCGAGTCCAGGACGGGCGGCACGCCGCAAGCGGTACAATAGCCCGTTCTTATGCAGACCGTGTACCTGGACCACAACGCTACCACCCCTCTCCACCCGAAGGCCCGGGAGGCCATGCTCCCCTGGCTCGGAGAGCGGCACGGCAATCCCTCGTCCATCCACCGTTTCGGACAGGTGGCGAGGAACGCCGTCGAGGAGGCGAGGGAGAAGGTCGCCGCGCTGATCGGCGCCCGTCCCCTGGAGATCGTCTTCACCGGCTCGGGGACCGAGGGCAACAATGCCGTGATGTTCGGTGTCGAGAGAGGCCATCTGGTGATCTCGTCCATCGAGCACCCCTCGATCCGCGAGGGGGCGGCGCGGCTGGAGAGGCTGGGCCTGGAGGTCACCCGGGTGTCCCCGGGACCGGACGGCGTGGTCTCCGCGCAGGAGATGATTGCCGCCCTCCGGCCCGGCACGCAGCTCGCCTGCCTCATGCTCGCCAACAACGAGCTGGGCACGCTTCAGCCGGTCGCCGAAATTTCCAACGCCTGCCGCGAGCGAGGCATTCCGGTCCTTTGCGACGCGGTCCAGGCCGTTGGGAAGATCCCGGTGGACGTGCGGCAGCTCGGCGTGGACTACCTCGTCCTGGGAGCCCACAAGTTCCACGGACCGCTCGGCGCCGCGGCCGTCTGGGTACGCAAGGGGCGGGAGCTGACCGGCCTCCTGGTCGGTGGCAGCCAGGAGCGCCGCCGCCGGGCGAGCACCGAGAACGTGCCGGCGATCGCCGGCTTCGGAGCCGCGGCCGAGGCAGCCCGGGAGGAGCTGGACAGCCGCCGGGCCTCCCTGGCCGGGTTGCGCGACCGCTTCGAGAGCCTGTTGCCCGAGCGCGTGCCGGGCGCGATCCTCCACTGCGCCTCCTCGCCCCGGCTGCCCAACACCTCGCACGTGGCCTTCCCGGGAGTCGAAGGGGAATCTCTGCTGATCCGCCTGGACCTGGCCGGCTACGCCGTCTCTACCGGCTCGGCCTGCTCCTCGGGCACGGTCGAGCCGAGCAAGACGCTGCTCGCCATCGGCCTCTCCCGCGACGAGGCCCTCGCCTCGCTGCGGATCAGCTTCGGCATCACCAACCGGCCCGAGGAGGTCGACGGCTTCCTCGACGCCCTGACCCGTGAAGTGGCCGAGCTGCGCCGAGTGGCGCCGGCAGGAGTTTCGGTATGACTCTCACCGCGGTAGCCATGAGCGGCGGCCTGGACTCCTCGGTCACGGCCTGGATGCTGGCGAAGAGCGGAGTCCCCGTGGTGGGGCTCTCCATGCTGCTCTGGGACCAGTCCGGGGTCGAGGCCCACGGCCGCTGCTGCGGCGCGCTCGACCTGGGCGATGCCAAGCGGGTGGCGCAGCAGGCGGGCATCCCCCACTACACCCTGCGCCTGGACGAGGAGTTCCGCCAGAAGGTCGTCGATCCCTTCGTGGAGGACTACCTGGCCGGCCGCACGCCGAGCCCCTGCGTGCGCTGCAACACCTGGATCAAGTTCGACCTGCTCCTGGAGCGCGCCCGCCGCCTGGGAGCGGAGCGGGTGGCGACCGGCCACTATGCCCGCATCGTAGACGGGCCGGGCGGCCCCGAGCTGCACACCGCGCTCGATACGGACAAGGACCAGAGCTATTACCTCTTCGAGCTGACGCAGGAGCAGCTCGCCGCGTCCCTCTTCCCTCTGGGCGGGATGACCAAGCCGCAGGTCCGCGACCTCGCCCGCGAGGCCGGCCTCGTCGTGGCCGAGAAGGGGGAGAGCATGGAGGTCTGCTTCGTCTCGGGGGGAATCCGCGAGTTCGTGGAGGCCCAGGTGGCGGAGCATCCCGAGCGGTTCTCCGGAGCGCGGCTGTCCGAGCCCGCGGCCCTGGTGGATTCCGGCGGCCGGGAGGTGGGAGCGGGCCAGCCCTACTACCGCTACACCGTGGGTCAGCGCCGAGGCCTCGGGCTCGCCGCCCGAAGCCCCCTCTTCGTCCTGGCGATCGAGCCGGACGAGAACCGCGTGGTCGTCGGAGAGGAGCGCGAGCTCCTCGCGCCCGGTCTCCTGGGGGAGCGCCTGCACTGGATCGGCCAGCCCGCCGAAGAGGTGACCGTGAAGATCCGCTCCCGCCACCCTGGAGTCGCTGCGCGAGTCCGGGCTCTCCCGGAGGGCAAGGCGGAAGTGCTCTTCGCCGAGGCCCAGCGCGGCATCACCCCTGGCCAGGCGGCCGTGTTCTATCAGGGAACGCGGGTTCTGGGGGGCTGCTGGATCGAAGGGCGGCTCGGATAATGGAATACAACATTGAGATCTGGAAAGAGGATGATCAGTTCATTGCCCATGCGATGCCGCTGGACGTGATGAGCTCGGGTCCCACGGCAGAGGCTGCTCGGAAGGCCCTAGACGAAGCGGTGAGCCTCTTCCTGGAGACTGCTGCGGAAATGGGGAGCCTGGAAGAGATTCAGGGTATCTGAGAAGTTCGTGGGCCACGAGTGAAGGCTACAGCGGCCAGATCATCGGCACCATCACCAGCAGGATCACCACCACCATCGCCGTCAGCGGCAGCCCGCAGACCATGAAATCCCGGAATCGGTACCTCCCCGGACCATAAACAATCAGGCAGGAAGGCTCGAACGGCGTTATGAACGAGAGCGACGCCGCCAGGGTCACCAGCACGGCGAAAGCCCGCGGATCGTGCCCCAGCTTCGCGGCCGTGTCCATGGCGACCGGCAGCACCACCAGGGCCGCCGCGGCATTGGACATCGGTTGGGTCAGCAGGATCGTCAGCACCGCGAAGGCGAGCATCAGGAAGACCACCGGCAACCCGCCGGTCCAGCCGGCGATCAGCCCCGCAAGGAACTCCGCCGCGCCGGTCTTCCTCATCGCCAGGCCGAACGAGGTCATGCCGGCGATCAGGATCAGCAGCCGCCAGTCGATCAGGTCGTAGGCCTCCTCCATGGTGATCAGGCGCGTGAAGATCACCGCCAATGCCGCGATCAGGAAAGCGATCGGCAACGGCACCAGCTCAAAGGCGGAGGCGATCACCGCCAGCAGGAAGATCCCTACCGCGTAGAGACCCTTGCGCCGCCGCGCAGGCTGGTGCTCGGTTTCCTGGAGGATCCAGAGGTCGGGGTTGTCGGCCAGCCCCCGGAGCTGCTCCGGCCTCCCCTGGATCAACAGCACGTCTCCGACCCGCAGAGGCAAGCCGCCGATCCGGGTCGCAAGAGCGTGCCCCCGCCGGTAGATCGCGATCACCATCACGCCGAAACGGCGGCGGAAATCCAGCTCCTTGATCGTCCGGCCGACCACCGAGGACTGCGGCATGAGGATCGCCTCGGCGATCTTCATGGTGGCCGCGGCGTGGTCGAGATCGCCCATCTGGAGGTCCGGGCGGATCTCGATTCCCGCCGTGTCCTTGACCTGGAGCAGCCCCTCCCGAGTCGTCTGGACGAGCAGCAGGTCGCCCTCCTCCAGGCGCAGGGCGGGCTCGGGGTCCATCCTGCTGCTGCCGCGCAAAACCGCCCGCACCTGGAGGCCCATCTGTCCGAGCCGGCTGTCCCGCAGCGCCTGCCCGGCCAGCGGCGAGCCCGGAGTCACCACCACCTCGGACAGGAACTCGCGGATCGAGTACTGCTCCTCGTAGCCCTCCTCGCGGGTGTCCGGCAGCAGCCGGTGGCCCGCCAGCACCATGTACAGGATGCCTGCCACGCAGACCACCAGGCCGACCGGCAGGAACTCGAACATGGAGAACGGCGCCAGGCCGCTAGAGGCCACGTAGCCGCTCGCCGCCACGTTGGTGGAGGTCCCGATCAGCGTGCAGGTGCCGCCGAGCATTGAGGCGTAGGCCAGCGGAATCAGCACCTTGCCCGCGCTCACCCCGCTCTTGCGGCTCACCCCTAGCGCCGCCGGCATCATCACCGCCGTGCAGGTCGTGTTGTTCATGAAGGAAGAGATGGCGGACGTCACCGGCATCACGCAGAGCAGGATCTTGGAGCGGCTCCCCCCGGCAATGCGGTGGATGACGTCGCTCAGGTGATCGAGCACGCCCCCCTTCATCAGGGCGCCCGAGAGCACGAAGATCGAGGCCAGGATGATGATGATCTCGTTGGAGAAGCCCGAGAACGCCTCGTCGACCGTCAGGATGCCGGAGACCACCAGGACCGCCAGCAGGATCAAGGTCGCCATGTCGACCGAGACCCACTCGAACGCGAACACGACAATGATCGCGGCGAGCAGGATCAGGACGAGGAGGATGGAGAGCGTCATGGGAGGGAGAGTCTGTCATTGACGCCGGGGGCCGGACAACTTACTCTCTGGCGGCCTGAAAGGACTTTATGGACGCCCTGACCCAGCTCATCGACATCTTTCTCAACCTGGACAAGCACCTGGAGGCGATCGTCAGCCAGTACGGCGTCCTGACCTACCTGGTCCTTTTCCTGATCATCTTCTGCGAAACGGGCCTGGTGGTGACCCCGTTCCTACCCGGCGACTCGCTGCTCTTCGCCGCCGGCGCCATCGCCTCCCTCGGCTCGCTCTCCCTGTGGTGGCTGCTCGCTCTCCTGATCGTCGCGGCTATCCTGGGCGACACGGTGAACTACTGGGTCGGGCACTTCCTGGGCCGGCGCCTCCTCAACGCCAAGCGCTTCAAGGTGATCAAACCCGAGCACCTCGCCTACACCCACGAGTTCTTCGAGAAGTACGGCGGCAAGACGATCATCATCGCCCGCTTCGTGCCGATCGTCCGCACCCTGGCCCCCTTCGTGGCCGGGCTGGGCAGCATGACCTACGGCCGCTTCATGAGCTACAACGTCATCGGCGGCGTGGCCTGGGTGGTGATCTGCACCGTCGCCGGCTACCTGTTCGGACAGCTCCCCTTCGTCAAGGAGCACTTCGAGCTCGTGGTCCTGGCGATCATCGCGCTCTCCCTGGTCCCCGCGATCTGGGAGATGCACAACGCCCGCAAGCGCAGGCGGCAGGGCCAGGCTGTCGCTCCGGTGGACCTGCCCTCGGATTAAACCCGCCGGGAGCATGCTAGTCTTGGCGAGGTCCTGATCCGTGGAGCCTGTGATGACCGATCTACTCCGCAGAATCACCATCAATCCCGAGCAGTGCGGTGGACGCCCCTGCATCCGGGGGATGCGGATCCGCGTCATCGACGTGCTCGACTTGCTGGCGGCAGGCCTCTCGCGTGAGCAGGTGCTGGAAGAACTGCCGGATCTGGAACCGGAAGACATCAGCGCCGCGCTCCAGTACGCCTCCCGCCGGCTGGATCACCCGGTGCTCGCCGCGTGATTCTCTGGATTGACGCGCAGCTCTCGCCCTCGCTTGCACCCTGGATCGCCGAGCATTTCGAGATCGAGGCCTTCTCGATCAAGTACCTCGGCTATCACAATGCGGCCGACCGCCAGATCTCCATGCGGCCCGCGATGCGGGAGCCGTGGTCATGACGAAGCTTGGCGAGATGCAGCAGTAGCTCTCTCCTCACCCGCACACCAATCCCATGAGCGGCGGGCCCCCGCCCAGGGCCCGCCGAACCTCATGGGTCCATCGAATATCAAAGAACTAGCCCGCGGCAAAGCCGGAGGCGCCCTGCAGCTCCTTTTCCAGCGTCCTCCCGCGAATCCCTCGCGCCTTCCCCCGGGCTCCCGGTTTCCTTCCCCGGGCTCCGCACGCCGTCCCCCACATTCCTGACGCCGTCCCCCCGGACCCCGCACGCCGTCCTCCGCACTCCTCATGGCGCCCCCTGGACTCCGCACGTCATCCCCCGGACTCCGCGCACCGTCCCCCGCACTCCCCACGCCGTCCCCCAGAGTCCTCAGCCGCTCCCGCGAGCTCCCGCGGAGCTCCCCCGAACTCCTGGGGACGCGCTCCGCAGAGAGAGTCACGGCGGCAATGATCCTCAAAAGATTCCTCTGAGTCAACTATTGACACGATCCATCCCTTTGTCTATCATCCCTCTCGTTCTGCTCCCAAGGAGGGCGCAGACTCTCAAAGGAGGTCGTAATGCAGCAGAAGAGCAAAGCGTCCGCCGCCGGCGGGGACCGTACGGTCCGCGTCAACCCCATGATCCGGCTGTCGGTGACCCTTCCGGTCGCCGGGGCCAACTAACCGGACAAGAGCCGGAGAAAGGAGAAAGAGCCATGCCGAACAATTCGTCCATCGCGGACCATGTGACCGACTTCCAGCGTCTGCTGCAGTCGGTCGCCCAAAACGAGGGAGGCGACCTGCCGGACGTCTCGCAGCCTCGGAACTCGCTGCAGGACACCCTGCTCGAGATGACGGCGATCCTCTCCCGTCAGGACGCGCACCGTGCCGGCCTGCGGGCGGACTCCAAACGTCTGCGGGAGCTGATGGTGCGGGGCGCGGACTACGCCCGCCAGATCCGTTCGCTGATCCGGGGTCACCTGGGTCCGCGCAACGAGAAGCTGGCGGAGTTCCGCATCGCGGTCCTCGGCCGGCCGCGGGCGCTGCCGTCCACGACCCCGCCGCCGCCGCTCCCGGAGGCGCCGGCCCCTGACGAAGTGAAGTCGTAAGCAGGTGCAGGAAAAGGAGGGGGCGCGGCCGCCGCGCCTCCTCCGTCGTACTCACGAGCCCGGCCTGTCTACCGGGGCGCCGGACCACGCGGTCCGGTGCTGCGGCAGCCAGGCAGGCGCATCAGGGTTCATTGAAAACTGAAAAGGATGGCCGGCCTCCGGGTCCAAGGACGCCGCCGTCCGCCCATTTTGAAGGGGACCTGGTCTCCAGGGAAGCTGTGTGTCCCTCTCCCGCGGAGAGGGGCCGGTCGGCTCCGGGGGGAGGCTGGGCGAGGGCGCCCGCCCTCCATGGTTTCCCTCCCACCTTGCGCGATGAGAACGACATCCCCTTCCCAGAGCGAGGTGCAGAGCCCCGGAGCCGATCTGCTGTACTTCTCATGACCTGACCGCGGACACCCCTCTGAAGCCGGCAGCTTATCCGTCATGCTACTGACGCAGAAGCCGCCGTGCTTTCCCGGCTCCATGAGAGGGATCTCTCGCTCCGACAACAGGATGACACCATCCGGGCTCATCCGGGGCATCCGCTTACCCGGCCGCATAAGCGCCCTGGATGGTTTGCATATGGACACTCTCCCTCCCGCTCTACCTCAAGGAGCCGCTGTCGAATCCGTCACTTACCGCCCGCCCGCCTGCATGCGAGCTGACGCATAAGCGCCCTGGCCAGTTCGGAATGGAGGGATGCTTATGCGACATCTTGCCCGCATTGACGTGACCGGCGGCAGAGGCGTACCATCAGTTAAAGCGCAGACACGACGAGCCTATCGATATGTTGCTATCAACCACCGGGATCGCCAACTGTCGGTAAGGCGGAAGGTCGGCGATTACTGAGTAAGCTGTTGGGCGTCAGGCATTAAGAGTACCCTTGGCCCTAGTGGAGCAATGAAAGACCACTCGTTCTCCATTGCTGCTTTGAGCCTGCTGGTGGCAGCTATCTCTTGTGCTGCAGCACTAGTTGTAGTTCCTGAGGTTCGCAGCTTTCTGGGGCTCACGTCGAGTCCTGCCGATTCGTCGGCCGTGTCCGATAGAGGAGGTGCTCCTGAAGAGTCGCAGGAGAACTCTCTAGTCCAAGCACCAATTGAAAAGGGGGAACTTAACGAGAATAACCCGCCAGTTCCTCAGGTTGCGGCTGAGATGGTTGTAGAAAATGAAGGCAACTCCGGAAACCAAGAAGAACCTCTCCAAGAAAAGCCTGTGCAACTGCCACCGAAGAGACAAAGTAGAGAATCACTGGCAGGAGCTTTTGTGGAACTCTACTATGTTGGTGAACAATCAGAGGATGTTATGGAGGTCATGGCGAGGCTTGCGCGATTTGGCGCAACAGTAGAGCTACACGAGATCTATGCCGAAGAAATCGACGCAACCCAGGTCATTCGTGAATCTCCTTGCTGGGGTACAGTAGGGAATGAACTTGAGAGTGTCGTTGAAGATTTCAGCGATGTTAGAATAGAGACCTCCCAGGACTCATGCGACCTGCAGCCACTAAGATTGTTTCTTGTTTCAGCTCGATCTGAGGGGCACTAAGAGTTGATCGGCGAAACTGTGGTCCACCATGCGAGTCAGCGTCCAACCAAACGCTTCCAGCGGACAGCCGGCTTCGCCGTCTGCGCGCTGAAGCGCCACCGCGTTCGGCGTCGAGTGTCAGGCGTCAATAGTTTGGGGGGCAGGCATGGCTAGGCAATGCATAGGGAAGACGGCCAGTGGCGAGCGGTGCAGCTTTATGTCGAAACCGCCAAGCAGTTATTGCGGAATACACAGGTCAGCCGAGCCGGCGAAGAAGGCAGCCAGGATGCCCAGGATAGGGCGAAAATCTGCCGCAGCAAAGAAACCTGCATCAAAAACGTAGGCTGTCATATGGTTGAAGATATTGTAGACATTGAGCTAGGGCCGCGCATCGAGAGGTTGATTTCCCTTATCGAAGTTGCTTGCGACAGCGCTTCAAAACAATACGATGATTACTACAAAACCTTCGCAGCCCTCGACGGGAAGGCTCAGTCTACTGCCACTGTTAGCGGTGTTGTGTTGGCATCGGTTATAGCATTTGTTAATGCTGGGCGTTTGAGCCCATTGCTATCTAGTACAGGAGTCTTTGGCTATTTGCTTGTCATTTCACCGGCAGTTGGTGCGCTTATAGCTGTAATCATAAGCCTTCTCGCTTCTAAGGTAGTTAAGGTGAGCGTGCCTTTTTCCGCGGACGTTCAGATCAAGGAAGTAGAGGATCTCATAGATCTCCCAGCTCAAGAACTCTCTGGTGATCATGTCTTGAGTTTCTACCAATCCCGTCTATCCCATTGCGAGAAGTCTTTAGCTAATATGGCCGCAGGGGTTGGAAAAAAGGCAAGGCTGGTTTTCTGGGCTCAAGTTCTTCTGGTATCAACCTTGTTTATACTCTTGACCTTTTTTATTGCCATGGTGGTGACTATTCCAACTAAATCTGCCGTGAGTGCTGAATACAATCGGCCGTCGCCGAACCAGCCGATCGAGCGGACGGAAGAGCCGCCGCTCATCGGCAGACCTGGTTCGCCGCCAGTAGCCAGAGCTAATCATGAAGAGCGATGAGCCTCAAGATCGGACGCCTATTCCCACGTTCAGCGAGTACTTCCACAGCCAACCGCACTCGGAAGTTCCTGTGTTCCCCAACCTTGGCGGGGGCGCGGTCATGGTGGTTCCGCGCCCAGCGGCGCCGGTAGAATTGGAGCTAGATTTAGCCTTTTAGAGGAGGACGCATGAGCTCGCTCAGGCTCGAGGAATTTATTTACCAGGTCAAACGGGAGCTCTTGGACGCTCAAGAGAAGCATGAGGGGGAGCCAGCTTACCTGGAGCTCCAGAAGGTGGAGATTGAGGTCTCTCTTCTCGTGAACAAGACAGCCAATGGAAAGGTGAGCGTGTATGTGGCTGAAATCGGCTCGGACGTTTCCAAGGAACAGGTTCAGAGGGTAAGAATGGCGTTCAACGTGATCGACGCGCTGCCTGATGCCCCTCCCCAGAAGAAGGGAGCCAAGCAGAGCCCTACAGGAAACACACCGAAGAAGAAAGTAGTACAGCGTGGCCGCAGAGCATTCAGGTGAGACCGGACGGAACCACCGGAAGACGCAGTGTCGAGGCTGGCCTCAATCCACCCGTAGCACGGCGAGGAAGGCTTCTTGCGGGATGTCCACCCGGCCCACCCGCTTCATCCGCTTCTTGCCTTCCTTCTGCTTCTCGATCAGCTTGCGCTTGCGGCTGATGTCGCCGCCATAGCACTTGGCGATGACGTTCTTGCTGATCGGCCGGACCGTCTCCCGGGCGATGATCCGCGTGCCGATGGCCGCCTGGAGCACCACCTCGAAGAGCTGGCGCGGGATCAGCTCCTTCATCTTCTCCACCAGCAGCTTGCCGCGGGCGTACGCCTTGTCCCGGTGGACGATCAGCGACAGCGCGTCCACCGGCTCGCCGTTGACCAGGATGTCGAGCTTCACGAGCTCGCTCCGGCGATAGCCCGCCAACTGGTAGTCGAACGAGGCGTAGCCCCGCGAGGCCGACTTCAGCCGGTCGTAGAAGTCGTAGATCACCTCGCCGAGCGGGAAGTCGTACTCGATCAGCACCCGGTCCGTGGTCAGGAACTGCAGGCTCCGCTGCTCCCCCCGGCGCTCTTCTGCCAAAGCCAGGAGCGCGCCCACGTACTCCGAGCGGGTCACGATCGTGCCCTGGATATAGGGCTCTTCCAGGTAGTCGAGCTTGCCCGGCGGCGGGAGCTTGGACGGGCTGTCCACCTCCACCACCTTGCCGTCGGTCGAGTGCGCCAAGTAGCGCACCCCGGGCGCGGTGGTGATGAGATCGAGGTCGAACTCGCGCTCCAGCCGCGCCTGGATGATTTCCATGTGGAGCAGCCCCAGGAAGCCGCAGCGGAAGCCGAAGCCGAGCGCGCCCGAGCTTTCCGGCTCGAACGAGAACGAGGCGTCGTTCAGGCGAAGCTTGTCCACCGCATCGCGCAGTCCTTCGTAGTCGTCGGCGCTCACCGGGTAGAGCCCGGCGAAGACCATGGGCTTGAGCTCCTGGAAGCCGGGGTAGGCCTCGGCCGTCGGCCGGTCGGCGTGCGTGACCGTATCGCCGATCTGCGCCTGGATCAGGTCCTTGATGCCGGCGTAGAGGAAGCCCACTTCACCCACCGTGAGCTGGCCCACCTGCGCAGGTTTGGGGCTGAAGATGCCGAGCTCGTCGACTTGGTACGTCCGGCCGGAGGACATGAACCGCACCTTGTCGCCCTGGCGGAGCGTGCCGTCCACCACGCGCAGCATGGAGACGACTCCCCGGTAGGGGTCGTACCAGGAGTCGAACAGCAGGGCCTTCAGGGGCGCCTCGGGGTCCCCCTGGGGCGGCGGCACGTCGCGCACCACCCGCTCCAGCACTTCCTCGATTCCGATCCCCGCCTTGGCCGAGGTGAGCACGGCGTCGTGGGCGTCGATGCCGACCACGTTCTCGATCTGCTCCTTGACTCGGTCGGGGTCGGCCGCGGGCAGGTCGATCTTGTTGATGACCGGGACCAGCGTCAGGTTGCCGTTGATCGCCAGGTAGGCATTGGCCAGGGTCTGGGCCTCGACCCCCTGCGCCGCGTCCACCACCAGCAGCGCCCCCTCGCAGGCGGCGAGGCTGCGCGATACCTCGTAGGCGAAATCGACGTGGCCCGGCGTGTCGATCAGGTTGAGCTGGTAGGTCTCGCCGTCCTGAGCGTTGTAGAAGAGGCGGACGGCGCGGGCCTTGATGGTGATGCCGCGCTCGCGCTCGAGGTCCATGTTGTCCAGGACCTGGTCCATCATCTCGCGCTCGGACAGCGCCCGGGTCTTCTCCAGGATGCGGTCGGCCAGGGTGGACTTGCCGTGGTCGATGTGGGCGATGATCGAGAAGTTGCGGATGCGCTCGTTGGGTTTCATTCGGTCACGGCCCTTGGTTGATCTGACTCCCTCTCCCCCGGCACGGGGGAGAGGGCAGGGGAGAGGGGGGACGGGATCAACTCTATCGCAACGAACGGGAAAGCCGGTTTGTTCCGATGGGGAGCGCCTTCTCCTGAGGCGCGGGCTCCTTCCCCCGGTTCCGGAAGACCGTGATCAGCGCGACGCCGGTCAGGATCACCGCGGCAGCGCCGAGCGTCCTCCCGGTCAGCGGCTCCCCCGCCAGGGCCCAGCCCAGGAAGACGGCCACGACCGGGTTCACGTAGGCATACGTCGAAACCAGTGCCGGCGAGGTCACCCGCAGCAGCCAGATGTAGGCCGTGAAGCCCAGGGCTCCGAACACCACCAGGTAGGCAAGCGCCAGACCTGACTTCAGCGAGGCGCCTGCCAGGTCTAGCCGGCCGGCCTCGCCGGTGAGCAGCCCCATGACCATCAGGAGGGCGCCGCCCGCGAGCATCTCCATGCCGGTCGCCAGCAGGGGCGATTCGGGCAGCGGCACGTGACGGGAGCGCAACGATCCCCAGGCCCAGCTCACGCAGGACAGGAGCAGCACCGCCACCCCGATCGCGTCCACGCTCCCTCCCCCCGGCCGGACCAGCAGCACCAGCCCGACGAAACCGAGAGCCAGGCCGGCCACCACGCCGAGGGTGGGACGGGTGCCGTCCTGGCGCAGCCACTCGAATAGCACCATCCAGAGCGGGACGGTGGAGACGAGCAGCGCCGCGAAGCCCGAGTCCAGGCGCTGCTCCGACCACACCACGCCGCCGTTGCCGCCCGCGAGGAGCAACCCGCCGATGAGCACCGCCGAGCGCCAGTGGACCCTGACCGGACGCGGCGCTCCGCGCCAGCGCGCCCAGCCATAGAGCAGCGCGCCCGAGATCAGGAAGCGGACCCCCGCCATCCAGAACGGCGGCAGGGTCTCGATCGCGAAGAGGATCGCCAGGTAGGTCGATCCCCAGATGACGTAGACGGTGCCCAGCGCCAGCGCAATCTTCAGGGCCGAGGCACCCTTGTTATCAGCCATGGGTCGGCTCCTCTCCCTCCTGGACGGACGTGTCCAGAGGCAGCAGCGAGGTTTCGCGCAGAGTGTCCAGGACGACCGTGGTGCGGGTGGACCGGACCGGCTCGACCGCCTTGATCTGCTCCTGCAGGAGACGGCCGAGCGCCTTCGCGTCCCTCACCCGGACCTTGAGTAGGTAGCAGTCCTCGCCCGCCACGTGGTGTACCTCCTGCACCTCCGGGATCCGGGCCAGCCGCTCGCCGGCGCACTCGTCGCCCACCCGCTCGTCCGTGCGCACGGCGACGTAGGCCAGCAGGCCGAGGCCCAGCGCCCGGGGGTCGATCCGGGCTTCATACCCCTGGATGATCCCGCGCTGCTCCAGCTTGCGGATGCGCTCCAGGATGGCCGAGGGCGCCATCCCGACCTGCCGCGCTATATCGGCGTTGGACGTGCGGGCATTCGACTGAAGAATCGTCAGAATCTGAAGATCTGTAGCGTCGATCATTCGGTATCTCCCCTCACAGAGAGATCATACGCAGGTTGGAGGGGAAAGTTCAAGAACGAAGGACACCAAGGACGTCAAGGACACCAAGGACAAGCAAGAAGCCCTTGCGTCCTTGGCGTCCCTGTTGTCCTTGGTGTCCCTGGTGTCCTTCGGGGGCTCTCGGGCTAGTTGCCGTTTTCGGGCGGCGGCTGGTCCGCGGCCGGCTGGGTGGCCAGCAGGCGGCTCTCGCCCTCGAACTTGATCGTGGCAAAGGAGAAGAAGCCCGGAAACTCGGCTTTGAAGGTGGCCTTCTCCCCCGGCGGCAGCGCGCTCGCGGTCAGTGCGGCCTGGCTCGTGGCGATCAAGGCGCCGTCCTCGTTGAAGATCCTGACCTTGAGCTTCACGTCCGCCGCCAAGGCGCTGGAGGCGTTCTGGAGCGTGCCGTTGATCAGGACGTGGTCCTGCTCGGGATGGCGGGCCTGGTTCCAGGTCTCCACGACCAAGCCGGGGCCGGACGCCGGAGCGGCCTTCTCCCCGTCTTCCGCTTCCCCCTCCGGCTGTTCGTCCGGTGCCGGCGCAGCCGGCGGAAAGTCCTTGTCGGTGATCACCCGCACCGGCTTCTTGCGCTCCGCGGGCTTGTCGGGCTCGGCCGCGGCCTGGGCCTGGGCCGCCACCGCGTCCTCCGTGGCGCGGCGGCTGGCGTCCAGGTCCACTTCGGCCACGCGGAGCGAGGAGAGCTTGCCGGTGGCGGTGTGGAAGACCACCAGCTTCCCCTTCACCTTCCACGCCCCCTGGGTCTCGACCCGGGCTCCCTCGCGGGTGACCAGCCAGTCGGCTTTCGCCGGCAGGGCCGGACCGGCGGCGAGGATCGCCGCCAGGGCAAGCGCTATTTTCGCGAACGGCTGCGGCTTCATGGTCACCACTCCTTCCAGTTCTTCTGGATCATGCAGACCGGAACCGGCGCGATGCACACCAGGCTAGTATCTGCCGCGATGGTCTTGATGTCCACACGGTAGTTGCCGAACTTGCAGTTTGGTGAGAAGAGGTCTTTCTTCAGCGATTCCATGATCGCCAGCTTGGTGGGATCGTCGCAGATCTCCTCGACGCCGCTGGACTCGTTCTTGGTCTGCCCCTGCTCGGCGAACGGGTTGGTCACGAAGTGCGGGACCTCGAAGTACCGGGTCGGGGGGTCGGTCGTCCCTGACGGCGGCGTCACGAACGGTTTCGCGTCCAGCGTCCTGACGATGAAGACCCGGCTGACGCCCGTCTTGGCGCACTGCGGACCCAGATTGGTCGCCGAGATCGTGATCCGGGGCTTGAAGGTCGAGAAGAAGGTCACGCCGGAGAGGGCGAAGGCATCGTTGATGACCCGCTCGTTGGCATCGAGGACCAGGTACCAGCCGCGCTTGCCGAGCGGCAGGCCTCCGATGTCGGTGCCGGCCCCCTGGTCGTCCACGCCGATGCGGCCGAAGTCGCTCTCGTCGAGCGGACCGCCGACGAGGTCTCCGTTGAGGTCCTTCGGCAGCTTGTCGGTGTCGTCGAGGAGGACGAAGAAGCGGCCCGTCTGGGAGTCGTTGTTCCACAGGTCGTCGCGGTCGCCGGTGCCGAACGCGATCAGCCAGGCCCCGAACCCGGCGTGGAAAACGACCGAGGGCCGGAAGTAGATCGGCCGGTCGACGAACAGGGCGGGGACGGCTCCCTGCTCTGTGCTGGCGTTGAAGATCACGCGCGGCTTCCAGTTGGTCAACGGGATCCTCTCCACGATGTGCGGCTCGCCGTCGGCGCGCCGCGTCTCGTAGTCCTCCAAGGCCGGGTATTGGTCGTCGTCGTTGTCGTCCGGATCGTTGAGGATGTCGGCCGTCATGTCGATCCGGTAGATGCGTCCGGCCGTGGTGCCGGCATAGATCCGGTCGAGGTAGCCGTCGCCGTTGGTGTCCACCGCGGAAGGCTCGCTGGGCATGCCGCCCAGGAGCTGGCGCTTGTAGATCGCCTTGCCGGTCTCGATGTCCACGATGTAGATCCACGTGCCCAGTTGCGGCGCCGTCTTGGCGGACGGATCGAGGCCGCCACCGAAGACCGCGACATGGACGTCCCGGGTTTCGTCGTCTCCTGGGGAGACGGCGACCCGGATGCGTCCGATGTTGGGGGTGGACCAGCTCTCGCCCATGTCGGGCCTGCCGTTGCCGTCCGGGAAGCCGCTGACCGTCGGGAAGCCCAGGTCCTCCTCGTCCAGCTTGATCCGGGTGCCCGACGCGGTCGCGATGCTGTCGTCGAACTCCCAGAGCACGCTGGGGAAGGGGATCGGGCCGCACTCGGCCGAGTTGAACGAGCCCTCGCCGTTGCACGAGGGGACGTAGCCGCTGACCGGCTGCGGCACGAACTTGTCGTCGAGCACGTCAGGCTGGGTGACGTCGATGGCGTAGTAGAGCGCGCCGCCTTCGCGCAGGCCGCCGATCCCCACGGTGCGCCACTCGCGCTCGTCTTCGTCCGGAATGCCGTTGTGCAGGGGATCGATGTGGACGTCGGCCACAGTGACGGTGCCGTCGACGCTCCACTGGTGGGTGGTCGCTCCGGCGGAGTGGATCGACTTCACCTTGGGCAGTACCTCCCGCGGGATGTAGGCGAAGACTTCCTTGCCCGTGCCGTTGTCGAAGGCCTTCTGCACAAAGTTGTATTTGCCCGCGTCGAAGGCGTGCAGCATGCCGTCGTTGGCGCCCACCACGAGCATCTTGCGCCGCAGCGCATGCTTCTGGGCAAACGCCTGGTAGCCGTTCACGTTCGCGGAGAAGTACTGCACGTTGGGCGGATCGCCGATCACCAGCGGGTTGGAGTGGAAGATGTCGCCCAGGATGTAGTTGACTGTCGTCGGGGTGGTGCTCCCATCCGGGTTCCTGACGTCGACCACCGCGCTCTTGACCGCGAAGGTGTTGGCGATCACGGTGTTGGCCGCGGTCTGCGCAGCGGCCTCCGAGCCGGAATCGGGCGGCGGGTCGTTGTCCGCCGTGAACGAGATGTCCAGGGCCCGCCACAGGTCGTAGCGCAACGGGTCGCCGTCGGTGCTGGCCGTCTTTTCGAACAACCGGCGCGGGGCGGGAACGGCGGAGCCGGTGTTCTCCTGCGCGTAGTAGACCCGGCGCTGGCCGGGAAGCGGGCCAGTGGGATCGGCCGCGTTGACCTGGGTGTCGACCATGACCTTGCCGGCGTCCCACAGGTGGTTCGCGTGCGCGGTGTCCGGCTTGTCGTCGGTGGAGCGCAGAGGCAGCGGCTTGAGGAACGAGTGTACGTGGCCGTCCCAGGTCGCCTTGGCGTTGAGCGGAGTGAAGTTGGTCAGGAAGATCTTGTCCTCGACGATGGCCTGCACGGAAGGCACGGCGGCGGAGGCGAAGGACCGCGCCTCCTGGCGTATCAGACCCAGGATCCGCTCCAGCTCGGTCTTGAGGTCGGCGGCGGTCGCCGGGCAGAGGAGCTCGCCCTTGCCGTTCTGAGCCATGCACTTCAGGGGGTTGCCGGCACCGGCGCAATTGGCGCCGTAGGCGATGACCCAGGTCGGCGTGCCGGCCTTGTTGGCCAGGTTGGCCGTCTCGCTGCACGGGTTCGGCCCCGGGCAACTGTCGCCGCCGTCGCTGACCACGATCAGGTAGGGCTTGCGGCAGCCCCACTCCGAGTCGTGCTGGGCGGCGACCGTCGACCATCCGACGGGATAGTTGTCGTTCTTGCACTTGTTGTCGTCATCCAGGTACCAGCAGCGGAAGTCGGTGACCGTCGTGCCCAGGGAGCTCGGTCCGGTGGCGAAGAGCGGGATCTGGGAATCGTCCTTGAGCGGCAACACCCCGGTCGCGGCTTCCGCGTCGTCCTTGAAGTAGCTGGCGATGCGGAAGTCCGGCGTGCCCACCCCGTGGTTGGGAGCGAACCGCTGCAGGAACTCCGTCTTCTGGTCGCTGCGCCAGTCGAACGGCAGGAGGTCGCCCTTGTCGAGCGGCCTGCCGTAGTCGGGATCGGCGATGGTCGGGCGCTTGAGGCTGGAGCAGGTCGAGGGGACTCCCGGGGTCTTGCAGAAGGGGTCGACCTTCGCCCCCGGCGTCGCCGCGGTGGTGTCGTAGTTCCCCTCCCAACCCGTGCCCGAGTGGGGCTGGCCGGAGCCGCAGGTGGCGTCGGCCAGGATGTCCTGCGCGTTCCAGAAGCCCGCGGCCTGGTCGACGCCGCCCGCCTTGGAGGCGCTGGGCGCCGTGCGGCCGGTAGCCTCGTCGAACATCAGGAAGTCGGTCCACAGAGTGAGCTCGAGCCGCCCGGCCCAGGTCGCCTGGAAGGAGTTGGCGGCAGCCTGGGTGCAGCCGGTGGGTCCGTTCTTGACCTCCTCGAGCTTCAGGGTGATGTCCATGTCGTTCCTGCCGAGCGCCGGGTTGTCGCTGACGTTGTCCGGCTTCTTGCCCGGGCGTTCCACGGTCAGTTTGTAGGTCTTGTTGCCGGCGCCCCCGATCCAGATAACGGTCGGGCTGCTGCCCAACGCTCCGAGCTTGGCGTAACGATTGATCTTCTCCCGGTCGTCGTCGCCCACGGCCCCCAAGGGCAACGGCACGGCGCAGGTCCCCGCGATCCCGGTGGCGTCGAGGTGCGCCCCGAAGGTCATCAGGTCGCCTTCGATGTCGCTGGTGACGGCGCCGCTGGCCGCGGTGACGATGGGTCCGTCGTTGTCCGCCGCCGGGTAGGCGATCGGCCAGTTGGCGGGCAGCTTGTTGCTCGCGCTGGAGACGAAGTAGTACAGCCAGTGCTTGGCTTGCGCCCGGGCGCTGTCCTGGTTGTACGCTGAGAAGGCGAAATGGATGTCGTTGACGTCCTTGAGGACGTCGTAGATGACTCGCTTGACCTGGTACATCTTGGACCGCGGGTCGTCGCCGTTGGCGTGCACCCACTTGCCGTCGGGAGCCATGTTCATCGACGCCGAGTTGTCGATGATGAAGAACACGTACGGCTTGGCCGTCGTGAAGCGCAGCAGGTCGACGTCGTCGGTGTAGGCCGGTCTCTGCCCGGCGGTGAGCAGCGAGAGCGCGGCGAGCACGGCGATGACGGCGGCCGTGCCGCGAAGCGAAGGACGATGGCGGGCCATGAAGGTACCCTCCTGGGTCAGAACTTGATTTCTTTCAGCTTGTCCGCATCGGTGACGCTCGCCAGAGACGCGACCGAGGCCCGGAACGGCTGGAACTCGACCATCGCGCTCACGCTCTTCTGGGCGATCGGCGTCCTGGTGCCGCCCGCGTTCAGGGTCGCGTACCGGGTCGCGCGCGAAGTGACGGCATGGTTGACCTTGTAGAAGGACCTGTCGGCGTAGGTGCCGACGTTGTTGACTTCGCAGAGGTGGCACGCGGTCACCCCGATGGGGTGGAAGGCCGAGACCTCGACCTGCGTGCCCAGCTCCAGCTTGCCCATCACGAGCGCCTGGCCGCTGTCGGCGTAGAAAAAGCTCTGGGGCTCATGGGAGGCGGTCACGACCGCCCGCGCGACGGCGAGCTCGATGCCGGCGTCCGCGGCATAGAACACCCGGTTGAGCGTGCGCTCGTTCGAGCCGACCTGCGACTCGGTCTGGGTGATCAGCGACAGCGCGATTCCGAAGATGGCGAGGATGACGAGCACCAGCAGCACGACGATATAGGCGCTGCCGGCCTCTCCGCGGGATGAACGGGGGCGGTGGGAGCTCGGGCTCATCTCAAAGGTTCCTCATGTTGACGTTGGTGCGCATCAGCCGCCAGCGGTAGCGGCGCCCGGCGTCGGAGTTGAACGGGTGATTCGACGGATATGCATGGTCCTCGATCGTGGCCGGGAGCACCGCCGCCTGGTAGTTGCCCGGATCGGCGCGGTCGGTGCGCGCCAGCGTGCTCACCCGCAGGTCGGGTTCGCCGGCTGGCAGGGGCAAGTCGGGCAGGGCGATCTGCAGGTCGGCGATGTTGTCCGCGATGTCGAGGGTGGCATTGGCCACGTCTTCCTTGTAGGCCTGGCCGCTCCCGGGGTCCATGCGGGCACGGGCGAGGCTCGGGGCAACGCCGTCCGCTCCGGTGGTGCGGACGTAAAACACGTGCTCCTCCAGCACGCCGACCTGGGCCACGGCCGGCAGCCCGGGCGCCAGGGGCCCGAGGTCCCCTTCCTCGGGGTGTTTCTCGAAGCTGATGCGCACGCCGATGACGATCACGCCGGGGGCTATTTCTATCGGCTCGTCGTCCCAGCCCAGGATGAGGGCGACGCCGGCGACGTCGTCGGGGGTGACCAGGAGCAGCGTCTCCCCCGGCGTGGCTATGCCGCGCAGCGCGTCGAGATCCTGCGGCACGCCGGCCGCCGAGGGCAGCACCAGCACCGAGCCATCCCCGTCGGCGTCCGGAGCGCTCCACACTTTCGGATTGAGGTAGGCGATCTGATAGAGCGAGGAGTTGAAAACGCCGCGTATCGTCAGGACGTCGGTGCCTTCCAGCACCCCGGTCGCCGCCTTGCCGGAGATCAGCTCGTGGTTCGCCGGTACGTTGTTGTCCACCTCGATGGCGACCCAGCGCGGCAGGGTGCCGCGGCCGGCCATGCGGGCGAGCTTCACGATCTCGTTCTGGGCGATGCGCAGCGACTGTTGCATGTCCGCCACGTTGAGCTGGACGCGGTTCATGCGGGCGCTGAAGTCGAAGGTCGCCAGCACGCCCAGGATCAGCACGGCCGTGACGGCGAGACTGACCAGGAGCTCGAGCAGGGTGAATCCCGCTTCGCGGCGGCTCGGGTGAATGGCTTTCCTGTTCATCTTCATGTCCTCACATGGACTTGAGCATGCGGACGGTGAAGCGCCGGCTCATCCCGAGGGTGGTGAGCCGCCGCCCCCCCTCGAGCACGGCCTTGTCGTCGCGGGAGTTCCAGACCTGCACCTCGACCTCCTTGATGTGGACCTGGCCGAGATCCTCGTCCCCCCTCTTGGGATCGTCGAAGATGCCGTTGTCCGCGAGGTCGTTGATGTTGAACTGGCGTACGCGGATCTGCCGGCGCCAGAGGCCCGAGTCCAACCCCGTGCCCGTGCCCGCCTTCCAGACCTGATCCTTTTTCGAGTAGTACTCCTGAACCGTGCTGACCGTTCCGGCGGCCGGCACCACCAGGCGCGGATCGTTGAACGGCGCCTGCAGCAGGTCCTCCACCGCCGACCTGCCGAAGTTGGCAGTCTCGGTGGCCTCCCGGCCGTCGAGGTTGTTCTTGGTGGAAGCCGCGAACAGCGGCAGGATGCCTATTGCGATGATCACGAAGATCAGCGAGGCGATCAGGACCTCCACGACCGAGAAACCGCGGTCCGTTCGCTTTAGCTCCATTTCCAGCTCCCTCCTTCGCCGTTCGTGTGCCACAAGAGGTCGTTGTTGCAGTCGCCGCCCGAGGCGGGGCCCCGCCACTTGCGCACCTGGATGCGGGCCGTCGCGGCCGGCGACAGGAGGATCTCCATGTAGTTCGGCGCCGAGCCGCCGAGCTCCACCGCCCGGAAGCGGAACGCCCCGGAGTCCCGGGCCGAGCCGTCGCCCCGGAACACCGCCACGCTCGGGTTGGCCGCCCACGGCGTCATGTTGAGGATCGACGCCGCCCCTGCGCCGCAGGGGGATGCGAAGGAGACGCTGCTCGGCAGGATCACCTCGCCGAGCCGCACGTCCGGAGCGCTGGGCAGGCAGTCGCCGTCCCGGTCCGAGAGCGCCTCGACAGAGCCCCGTACGGGATCGATCCGTACCATCGAGCACAGGGAGGTCTTGATCGCGTCCATCCTCGCCATGCGCATCAGGCCGGACGCCTGCTGCGCCACGCCGATCAGCTTGCTGCGCTGGATCTGCTTGGAGAGGTAGGGAGCCGACAGCATGACCGCGATGAAAAGGATGGCGCTGACGACCAGCATCTCGACGAGCGTGAAGCCCCGCTCCGTGCGCTTTGGATGTTTCATGGCGACCCGGCTATGAGCAAGGCGGGTGCCACCGTTCCGATGCGCCCGGGAAACGTTCTCAAGCTGCTGAAAACGTGAGAGTTGCGGCCTGGAACGGCCGCCTCGGCCGCGGGATCAGGAAGAGGCGGTCTCGCTACCGATCGTAACGATCGTGTCACGCGGGAAGGTGAGCAGGGCCCGCGTGCCGCCGCCGGGCCGGTCTTCCAGGCGGATCCTCCCGCCGTGCAGGGTGACGATGCGATGGGCCAGGGCGAGCCCCAGGCCGACGCCGCCGCGGCGGCCGGTCGCGAACGGATGGAAGAGCCGCTCCCGCATCTCGGGCGGCAGCCCCGGGCCGCGGTCCTCGACGGCCAGCTCCACCCCGTCGGGTCCGGCCTCGATGCCCAGCTCGACCGGCCCGTTCCCGCCCGCCTCGCGCTCGGCCTGGGCGGCGTTGTGCAGCAGATTGCGCACAGCGCGCTCGAGGAGCTGGGGGTCTCCCCGCAGGCAGACGTCGGCGGCCGTATCGTCGATATTGGCGATGCTCACCCGGACCTCCATCCCCGCCAGGGAGGGATCGGCCGCGGCCCGCCGGGCGAGCCGGGTGAGGGACAGATCCTGGAAGCGGGCGCTGCCCGGACGGGCAAAGGCGAGGAAGTCCTCCAGCACCCGCTCCAGGTGATCGGCCTCGTGGCGGATCTCCGCCAGGTAGTCGGCGATCGACTCCTCGTCCGGCCGGCGCTCGATCAGGGTGAGGTAGCCGCGCAGGGTGGCCAGGCTGTTGCGCAGCTCGTGCGCTACGCCGCCGGCCATCTCTCCAAGCTGGGCGAGGCTCTCGGCCAGGCGGCTCTCCCCGGCCAGGCGCTGCACCTCGGTCAGGTCGGCGAAGAGCACCAGCCAGCCGCGGATGCCGCCGTCGTCGCGTCGCAGGGGATGGACCGTGAGCCCCAGGGTGCGGGCCTCGCCGCCCGTCTGCACCGAGATCTCCTGGCGCTTCGGCGCACTGCGGTCGGCCACGGCGGACTGCAGGAGGCTGCGCAGCTCGGGCTGGGTGGCGAGAGCCTCGGCGAGCGGAGTTCCCGGCGGGGGCGCCTCGATGCCGAGCAGGCTGGCGGCCACGGCGTTGAAGGCGAGCACGCTGCCGGCGCGGTCGAGGAGCAGGAGCCCGCTCTGCAGGCTGGCGGACAGGGTGCGCTCCAGCGCCTCGATGTCGTCCTCCGGCCGCCGGGCCTGCGCTGTCGCGGTGATCGCGGATAGCGCGCGCTCGAAGGTGGCGAGGAGGAACTCGATCTCCCCTTCCCCCGGCTCCTGCTCCGCTCCCATCTGGCGCGCCCGCTCGATCAGCGTCTCCCACGGGGCCATCAGGTGGCGCAGGAAGGAGAGGACCAGGAGGAGCAGGGCGGCGTTCAAGCCCAGCACCACGACGGAGAGCACGCCCACCCCGCGCTGCTGCGCCGGGAGCACCTCGGCAGCCAGGTCGACCCGCACCCAGCGGTCTTCTCCAACGGGGGCTCCGAAGGGGGCGCGGCCGGCGATGCGGTCGGGCAGGGCCTCGTCGGGTCCGGCCGCCATGACGCCGTCGCCCGCGAACGGGGCGAGCAGGCCGGAGGTGGGGATCTCCCCGGCGGAAACCAGGGCCTCGCCTTCCCGGTCCGCCACCGCGATGCCGCGGGCCTGGGGGGCGAGCGAGCGCAGCTCCGCCTGCGAAGGCAGGCCCTCCTCGGCCAGGCGGCCGGCGATCCCCTCCGCCAGGCGGGCGGCCTCGCCTCGCCGCTCTTCCGCGAGCAGCTCCAGGGCGTTGCGGAACGAGAATAGTGTGAAAGTGGAGAGGACGACCAGCAGCAGCAGCGCCACCGGCAGGAGGATCAGGACCTCCCGGCGCAGACCCAGCGCAGGCCGGCGCGTCCTGGTCATAAGAAGCGCATGTAGAAGCCGATGATCGCCGGGCCGGCGAACAGGGCGATGAGGCCGCCGAGCGCCAGGAAGGCGCCGAACGGCAGCCGGGTGCGCAGCCCCTCGCCCGAGCGGCCCATCAGGGCGAGCCCCACGATCGAGCCGGCGAGTACCGCGAAGAAGAACGCCACGAGCAGGGCCTTCCACTCCAGGAACGTGCCGATCAGCGCCATCATCTTGGCATCGCCCAGGCCCAGCCCCTCCTCCCGGCGGATCACCCACCAGATGCCGTAGATCGCGAGCGGCAGCCCGCCCCCGAGCACCGCGCCGAACAGCGGGCCGAGCATGTGCCGCCAGGACAGGCCCAGGGCAACCACGATCGCCGCGTGGAAGAGGAAGCCGAGCGCGATCCCCGGCCAGGTGATCCGGTCGGGCAGGATCATGTGGTCGATGTCGATCATGGCCAGCACGATCATCAGGCAGCCGAAGACCGCCGCCATCAGCCCCGGCAGGGTCAGGCCGTAGGCGACGACACAGCCCATGAAGAGCAGCGCCGTGGCCGCCTCCAGCAAGGGGTAGCGCCACGAGATGCGCGCTCCGCAGGCCCGGCAGCGCCCGCGCAGGAGCAGGAACGAGAGGACCGGCAGGTTGTCGAGAGCGCGGATCGGCGCGCCGCAGGCCGGACAGCGCGAGCGCGGCGAGACCGTCGACATCCCGAGCGGCAGCCGGTAGATGAGCACGTTCAGATAGCTGCCGACGATCAGCCCGAACACGGCCACGTAGGCGAGGATCAGCCAGAAGGGGACCACAGTGCGGGGGATTCTACCGGCTCCGCCGGTCCAGGAGCAGCGCGGCGAGCACGGCGGCGAGAGTTGCGAGGGTGACGGCCGCGCCGAGAGGGAGCCGGCGCTCGCGGTAGCGCAGCTCGAGGACGTGCTCTCCCGCGGGCAGCTCGACGCCGATCTGGCAGGCGGCCGTGGGGTAGACCGGCAGAGAGGCCTCCCCCAGAGTGGCCTGCCAGCCCTCGTCGAAGGTCTCGGCCAGCACGAAGAACGCGGGCGACTCCGAGCGGTAGCGCAGGCGGAGCCACCCCCCCCGCTCCGCCAGTTCCAGCGGCTCGGGCGGCCGCGGGAAGGCCCTCTCTGCTGCCGGGCCTCCGGGCCGGACGGCGTGCTCGTGCCCCATCACCGCGTAGCGCGAGGCCCGCGCCGCGGCCAGGGCCGATCCGTGATCGGCATGGAAGGTCACGCGCGGCACGAAGCGGTGGCGCGGGAGGACGAACGGGTTGTCCAGCTCCCGCATGATCGGCGCGTCCGGGTCGCGGGCCGCCTCGGCGGCCCAGGCAGGAGCTTCCTTGCGCAGGAGGATCCGCCCCACGTTCCAGACACCCAGGTAGCGCAGGGCATCGCCGGAGGACCGGTCCCAGTCCTGGTGCAGGACCTTCAGCGCCCGGGAGCCCCAGGACGTCAGCATGAGATCGAAATCCTCGTTGAGGGCGTACGGGATGCGCCACAGCACGGCGCTGTAGGGCTCCATGCGGTCGAGCTGGGCCCGCAAGGGGGCGAGGGAGGGGTCCCCCCGGCGCGGCACGAAGTCGGGTCCCGATCCCGAGCTCTCCTGGACGAACAGCCGGGTGTCCGGCGGCACCCGGACCGGAGCCGGCCCCTGGTAGAGCGCGGCGGGGGCGACCTCCACCAGCCCGTGGCCGTAGTGCCAGAGGTCGGTGGCCACGAGGGCGATGGCGATGCCGGTGAGCAGCCGGGCCGGCGGCCGGCGCCAGCGGCAGAGACCCAGGAGCGCGGCCACCGCCGCCGCGGTGGCGATGGCCGCCCACCCCTCCCCCTGGAGATAGACGATGCCCAGCTTCACCCTCTCCGGAGTCAGGTCCGGGCTGCCGTAGGTGCGCACGAACCACTCCGCCAGCCGGGGAGCGCGGTACAGCAGGCCGGTGAGGACGCCCGCCACGGCGAACAGGACCAGCGCCAGGGCCAGGGGGAAGTCGGCCCGCTCCGGCCGGCCCGCCCGCCGTTCGCGCAGCAGCCAGTCCCAGGCCAGGGCGCCGCAGAAGATGAGGGCGGCCACGGAGAGCACGGCGAATTTCTCCGGGTAGCGGAGCACGGCGAGCGGCGGGAACGCCTGGCGCAACGGTTCGAAGAGCGGGTTGTGACGCCCGAGGGCCAGGAAGGCGCCGGCCACCGCCGCCAGGGCCCAGGCCGTGCGCCGCGGCACCGGCCAGCGGGCCAGGGCCGCGAGGGCGAGCACCGCGAGGAGCAGGCCCGGGTAGAGCGAGGGGAGGTAGGGGAAATCGCGATCGTGCACGCGCCAGCCGAAGAACAGCCCCTCGCCATCGCGCATGGGATCGCCGAAGAAGCGGGGAAAGGCCACCTCCACCAAGCGGCCCGGGGGAGCCGACCAGACCGTGGCCTTGCCGGTCTCCAGCCCTCCCGCCCGGGGAGAGCCGGAGAACCGGCCCGCGGTCGGGATCCACTGCACGGCGGCCAGGGCCAGGGCCACGGCCAGCGGGACCAGGACTCTGATCAACACGCGGGGCAGGGCGCGGACGAGCGGCCGGTCCCTGCGAACCCGGCGGATGCAGGCCGCGCCCAGCGCCAGAAGCCCGAGGCCGCTCACCATCACCATCGCCGGCTCGCCGTTCAGGAGCTGGAGGGCGAGGACGCAGCCGGCGAGCAGCGCGGGCCGGCGCCACCCCCCTGGCGACCCGGCTCGCAGGGCCGCGTCGCTCCAGCCCAGGAACCAGGGGAGCCAGACCAGGCTGCTGTACAGGTTGAGCGCGCTGACCAGGGAAAGCAGGGGGCCGCTCCCGGAGTAGCCCAGGGCTGCCAGGGCCGCTCCGCCGCGGCCGGCACCCAGCCGCCGCGCCAGCCACCAAGCCCCGGCGAACGCGATGCCCGCGTGGAGCACGACCAGCAGGGTGAGGGCGTAGGCCGGCGGCAGCGCGAGCGCCAGCCAGCTCGGCGGGTAGAAGGCGGCGTAGCTCGGATTCGAGAGCACCGGCTGGCCGCCGTTGAGCCACGGGTTCCAGACCGGCAGGCCCTCCCCCGCCAGCCAGCGGAACGTGGTCCGCAGGGGCAGGTGGAACAGCGGGACGTCCCGGTTTGCCAGGACCGTCCCGGGCGAGAGCAGCGGCGCGAAGAGGCTCAGGAGCCAAGCTGCGCCGAGCCCCAAAGAACACAGACGAGCACGGCCTGACACGGACGAGCACGGACCGCCGGGATCGGGAGGTTTGTCCGTGTTCGTCCGTGTAACCTGTTCGTCCACCCAGTCCTTTGCCTCAACCGCCCTTCGGCGACGGCCAGCGCACCATGAAGCCGTCGGCCCAGACGATGTCCTGGTTGTAATCCGTCGAGTCGAACGAGGTCACGGTGTACTCGTCCCCTTCGAAGGTCCTGTCCCGCCCCTGGCTGCGGATCAGCATGATCTGGCGCTCGTGCACCAGGGTCCCCGTCTTGAGGTAGTACTCGTAAGGGAACTTCCAACCGTCGAGCGGCGGCACGACCTGCAGGTAGGCCGGCGTCAGCAGGCTCTCCAGGGCCGCCACCGGCCTCGGCGGGCCGTACGACGCCAGGTCCACGCTGGTATTGGCCTGCCCGGCCGCCGCCGCGCCCACCTGGTCCGTAAGCCAGGAGAACATGGCCGTGCCGGTGATCCGGACGTCCGCTATGGTGCGCTTCTGCTTCGCCTTCTGCATCGCATCCAGCAGGTTGGGGATCAGCATCGAGACGATGATGCCGATGATGGCAATCACGATCAACAGCTCGATGAGCGTGAAGCCTTTCTGTGCGGCTGTCACCCTGCGCATCTCAACGCCCTCCAAGTGAAGTACGAGATCCCTAGTGGCAAAGCATGTGCCAGGGGTGCCGAACCTTCAAGTCTATTGACCTCAGCCACTTACATTCGTGCGCATAGGTCTGTTCGGACAAAAAACGTCAGCTCGGGACAAGACGTGTCAGTCCCCACCGGGCCCGGCATAGCCCGCCACCACGCGGCGCATCCGCTCGACTCCGCGGTCGAGCTCGTCCAGGGGGATGCGCTCGTCCGGTCCGTGAATGCCCCGCAGGTCCTCGCCCGCCAGGGCGAAGGTCGTCACGCCATAGGCCGGGATCCGCCGCTCGCGGAAGAAGCGCGAGTCGGTGAAGCCGGGGATGAAGGTCGGGACGACCGGCGCGTCGGCTGAAAGCACCTTACGCAAGGCGCCGTAGAGGCGGCCGGCGGCCGGAGAGGGCGGGGCCGGCGGCGAGGTCACCAGCACCTCGACCCGGAAGCCACCCTGCCGGCCACCCAGCGCGTCCTCGATCTCCTTCAGGAAGGCATCGGCGTCCGTGTCGGGCAGCAGCCGCACGTCGATGCGCGCCGAGGCCCGGTCGGGGGTGACGTTGATGCGCTCCCCTCCGCGCAGGACCGTCACCTGCACGGTGTCCACGAACAGGTTGGCCATGCCGGGGAGCAGGAACTCGCTCGGCCCGTCGGGACCGACCACCTTGTCGATGTCTCCCAGGACACGCTTCCAGCGGTCGTTGTGGAGCGGCGCGACGGCGCGCAGGTAGTCGCGGGCCGGCGGCGTGACCCGCCAGCGGACGGGGCGCTGCAGCACCCGGGCGAGCCCCTGGATGAGCTGGTGGTTGGCGCTCTGAGGGTTGAGCCCGGAGGCGTGGCCGCCGCGGCCGGCCGTGGAAACCTCCAGCCAGAGAGGGCGCTTCTGGGCCACTTCGATCCCCCACCAGAGGAGCCGCTCGCCGACGGCCTGGGCGCGCCCCCCCTCTCCCAGCACCGCCTCGACCCCGTGGAACATCTCCGGCCGGTTCTGCAGCAGCCAGGAGGCGCCGCGCAGGCCGCCGCTCTCCTCGTCGGCCACCGCGAGGAAGATCACGTCGCGCTCGATCGGCACCCGGCGCCGCTTCAGGTCGACGAAGGCGGCGAGCTGCGCAATGCCCAGGCTCTTGTCGTCCAGGGCGCCGCGGCCCCACAGGCGTCCATCGCGGATCTCGCCGCCGAAGGGGCGGACGGTCCAGCCCGGACCGGGAGCGACCACGTCCATGTGGTGGAGCAGCACGAGCGCCCGGCCGTTGCTGCGGGGCGACGACAGCCGCGACCAGAGGTTGGCGCGCCCGTCGGGGGTGCGGGCCACGTGCGACGGGATGCCCTCGCGCCTCAGAATGCCGGCCAGGTACGCCGCGGCCAGGTGCTCGCGGCCCGGCGGGTTCGTGGTGTCGATCCGCAGGTAGGCCTGCAGCCAGCGGGCAGGCTCGGAGAGCTCCAAGGGCCGGGCGGCAGGCAGGACAGACACTGCCAGGGCGATCAGAAGGGCCTTCAGGGTTCGGCGAAGCATGGAGCGGGCAAGTCTAGACAAAAAAAGGGGGCGCCACCAACCGGGGCGCCCCGTCTGAGGAGGGAGTGTTGTTTTCGCTGCGTTGTTGCGTCCTGCTTCTTGCCTCTGGTTCCTTACCGCTTCTGGGGCCAGCGGACGAAGAAGCCGTCGGCCCAGAGGATGTCCTGGTCGTAGTCGATCGGGTCGAACGAGGTCACCGAGTACTCGGTGCCTTCCTCGGTCTTGTTGCGGCCCAGGCTGCGGATCGCCATCACCTGCGGATCGAGAGGCGCGGCGGTCTTCAGGTAGTACTCGTACGGCGTCTTCCAGCCGTCGACGTTCGGCACTTCCTGCATGTACTGGGGAACCAGAATGCTGCCCACCTCCGCGCCGGTGAGGGCGCTGCCG
>DASUNJ010000326.1:0-2537 GCA_036277235.1 Thermoanaerobaculia bacterium
GAAGATCCTGGAAGAGGCCGGCGGCGGCGGACGCCAGCCAGAGTTTTTCAGCACGCACCCGAATCCGGGGCGCCGGATCGAGTACATCGAGCAGGTGATCGCAGAAACCTTCCCGCAAGGCGTGCCCAGCGACCTGCAGGGATGAAGACAGGGATCACCCTCTCCCCGGCTCGGGGGGAGGGTGGTTTTCTACCGGAGAGAGTGGGGCCTCGGGAGTAGAGTGTCACCGCACGATCAAAGCGGGACAGCTTAGACGCGGACCAGCTGGTAATCGCCCCGCATCGGCGAGGGCGAGCCCAAGCCTCTGCGGCGGTCGGAAGGATCGGGAGCATGCATGGGCCGGCGGAGCTGCTCCTGTCCGAAGAGGCGCCGCAGGAACTTCATGGCTTCCTCTTCGACCAGGTCGGGCGTCACATGTTGAAGACCGAGCTTCTGGCTGAGCAGCCCGAAGCCCACGCCCTCGTGCGTCACTCGCACGGTCTGCGTGGAGGCGTCGCCGAAGAACAGCACCGACCGCTCGAAATCCTCCCAGCGGTCCAGCTTCACGCGCAGCCCGGCAGCGGTCCGCTTGTGGAAGATCGAAGCCGACTCGACCTTGCCCACGAGGATGTCCTTCATCTCTTCGAGGATCGGGACGATCGTCGACCGTGCGATGCGGCCGAACGCCTCCTGAAACTGCTCGTTCTGACGAAGGAACTCCTCAGGGTTGAGCCTCTTGTCCTCCATCATCTGCTCGTGCCGCTTGAGGAGGAGGTGAATCCGCTCGACATTGGCTTTGTCCATATAGAAGGCTCCCATACCCTTACAGGGCTGCCTTCAACACATGCCAACCGCGTGCCAGAGGGGGCGGCTACTCGAAATAGCCGGTGACGTCGAGGATCAGGTGCACCGCTCCCCCGGCCATCGCAGGCTCGGCAAGGAGCGTTGCGTCGTCCGCCAGCGGGAGGATCGCGGCGGTGGCCCGCGTCTTCCCCGCGGGGAAGCTGACGACGGAAGCCGCCGGCTGCGCCCCGCCCACGGGCCAGAAGGTGAATGTCCCCAAGCTCGAGGGGCCGACCGCGGTCACGTTCGCCGCGACCGCCTTTGCCGTGGCCGGCACGCCGCAACGCCCGCCCAGCGGTACCCGGCGCCGCTCCGCCGAGACAAACGGAACCCCTTCGTTCCGGGTGTCGAGCGCCCGGCAGGGCGTCACCGTGTAGAACGAGGAGGGCGCCGGAGGAGCCGGCGGGGTGGACAGCGTCATCACCCAGTCCTCGCCGTCCGGCGGAGCCACCGTCCGCACGCCGTTGCCCGCCAGGGTCGGCCCCGGCGAGAACTTTCCGTTCCGCGGATCGAACCATTCCGACTTCAGCGGACCCGCGACTCCGAGGAGGTCGAGCAGGACGGGGCCGCCGTCGTAGAGATAGAGGACATGGAAGCGCCCCGCGTCCTCGGCCGCATAGGCGCCGCCCGAGAGGACCCGGAGCAGCGACGGCTCCAGCCTCTCGAACCGCACGGTGGAGACGAACCGCGCCAGCGGCTTCAGGAAGGCGCCCGTGCCGGTCGAGGCGGCGCCGGAGATGAAGGCCGCCCAGACCTTCTGCCGCTCGATCATGTCCTCCTGGCCCATCCCGTGCTCCTCCTGAATCAGCGGCTTCTCCGCGAGCAGGCGGTGCGCCAGGCCGAGGTCGTGGACCCGCTGGTGATCCGAATTGTTGCCGGCCTGGATGTCCATGAAGTCGGCCCAGGCCGCGGTGGGGAAGTCGAAATCCCCGGTGGTGCCGTGCACGCTGACCAGCCGGTCCCAGGGGTTCTGGACGTGGATGAACTCGGCGTGCGTGGCGACCTCGGCCGGGGTCCACCCCTCCTGCCACTCCAGCGCGAGGACGAACAGGGTGTTCACATAGCCGGACAGCCGGGCCATGCCGTACTCGATCAGCCGCTTGCGGTCGGCGTCGGGCAGGTCTCCGAAGCCGGAGTCGTCGGCGAAGAACCAGAGCTGCGCGGCCATGCCCTCGTCGCGCAGCCGGCGCACCCAGCTCTCGTACAGATGCCAGCGGGCGAGGTCGAAGCGGGTCTTGTCGTTGTTGTTGGCCGTCCCGATCCAGGGGGTGGTGGAGATGTGCTGGTAGTCCCCCTTGTTGGCCACGTAGACGTTCATCTTGTTCAGGCCCATGTCCTGCTGGCGCGCGACCATCGCCTCGCGGTCCTCGTCGTCGATCTCCTCGGAGAACAGGGTGTGGGAGAACTGGAGGAGCGGAGGGGCCTCGGTGTCCAGGAACTTGCCCACGAGATAGACCGGCCGGCCGTTGCGGTGGCGGAAGACCCGCGGGCGGGCGGGGTCGACGGCGATCGGCCCCTCTCCGAAGGTCCCCGGGAGCGTGCCCGAGCAGAGGAAGCTGCCGGACTTGCCGTGCAGCTCCGCCCGGTTGCTCGTCGTGGTCCATGTCCAGGTGCCGTGCTCGTCGGCGAAGAGGCGGATGCGGAAGACGTCGCCCGCAGGGCCGCCGGCGCCGTCTCCGTCGAAGAAGCCGCGCGCCGTGTAGATCTTGCCCGAC
>DASUNJ010000327.1:0-3345 GCA_036277235.1 Thermoanaerobaculia bacterium
CCCTCGATCGCACCAACGGCAAGGTCCTCGTCGCTCAGCCCTACGGTCCGGTCAACTGGGCCAAGCGGGTCGACCTGACCACCGGCGTACCAGAGCGCGATCCGCGCTACGGTACCACCTCCAAGAAGAACACCGAAGGCATCTGCCCCGCCGCGATCGGCTTCAAGGATCAGCAGCCGTCGGCTTACTCGCCGATGACCGGGCTCTTCTACGTTCCCGCGAATCACATCTGCATGGACTATGAGGGCGTAGAGGTGAAATACACCGCCGGTCAGCCGTACGTGGGCGCGATCGTGCGGATGTTCCCGGGCCCGGGCGGACACCGCGGCAATTTCATTGCCTGGGATCCGATGAAGGGCAAGGCCGTGTGGCAGAACAAGGAGAACCTCGCCGCCTACGGTGGGGCGCTCACCACGGCCGGTGGCCTCGTCTTCTACGGCACCATGGAAGGCTGGCTTAAGGCTCTTGACCAGAAGACCGGCAAGACGCTCTGGCAGTACAAGACCCCCTCCGGCATCATCGGCAACCCGATGACCTATAACGGCCCGGATGGTCAGCAGTATGTCGCCGTGTATTCCGGAATCGGTGGCTGGGCGGGTATCGGTGTCGCCGCTGGTATTGGCGCCGAAGATCCGACCGCCGGTCTGGGCGCGCTCGGCGCGTTCGGTGACGCCGGAAACTTCAGCAACCAGGGTGGCGTGATGACCGTCTTCGCCCTCAAGAACCCCTGGCCGGCTGGCAAGTAAGAAGCTAGAACCGTGAGGTCTGAGGGTATCCCCTCAGACCTTCATGGGGGTAAATTTCAGATTGAGATCGGCGCCGGGGTGCTGCTCACCCCGGCGTCGTTCGTTTCCACGGAGCCCTGCCTCTGCCGGTGGATGCCGGCCGGCGGCTCCCAAGCTGACCGATTGCCATGGCATACGCTCGATCACTACTAAGCATCGTTCCGCTGGGGCTTATCGTTTCTATCGGCGTGCTCCCAACGGACGGGGCTGCTCAAATGCGCCCTAACGTGCGTAAACCCGGTGTTCTCCGGGTATGCGCCGATCCTGACAACATGCCCCTCTCGAATCAGAAAGGAGAGGGTTTTGAGCAGAAGATCGCCGAGCTGATAGCCAAGGAGTGGAACGCAAAGGTGGAATACGCGTGGTGGCCGGTCCGGCGGGGCTTCTTCGCTCGGGCATTGAACGGCCGGTACTGCGATGTAGCGATTCAAGCTCCTTCCCTGTTCGACATGGCTGGAGTGACCAAGCCCTATTTCCGGTCGGGGTACGTCTTCGTTACCCGGAAGGACAGTGGCCTCGACATCAAGTCTTTGGCCGATCCGCGCCTGAAGAAGCTCAAGATCGGCGTCAACCTCCTCAACTCGGACGCCGAGAACACGCCCCCCGCCATGGCGCTGAGCCGGTATGGCGTGGTCGGGAACCTCGTCGGATACAGCACCTTCTACACGGAAACCGAGCGGCCCGAGAACATCGTCAACGATGTGGCGCAGAAGAAAACTGACATCGCCATCGTGTGGGGCCCCCTCGCGGGATACTTCGCCAAGCAATCGCCGGTGCCCCTCTCTCTTACACCGCTGGCCGAGCGGGATTCACTCAGCGACTTCCCCTTCCGGTTCAACATCGCGATGGGTGTGCGTCGACGCGACGTCGCCCTGCGCGACAGTCTCCAGACTGTGCTCGACCGGAAACGGCCCGAGATTCAGGCGATTTTAAAACAGTATGCGGTTCCCATGTTCCCGATCGAAGAGGCGGCCAGCAGCGACTCGGCCCAGGCCGCGCGCTGACCGAACAACAACTCGTAGACCTCACGTTTCGTCATCCTCACCGCTTAATAGGAGTTATCCGAGAGTATGCGTGCGCCTCTCTCCCGATTGATTCGTCTGGTCACGCTGGGATCGCTTACGATGGCAGTCCTCAGCAGCCGTGCGGAAGGTCAGGAGCTTCGCGATCAATATCATCAGGCCCCTCGAGATACAGTGTCCCAGGAGGTGTATGACGGGTGGAAGCAATACAATTTGAACTGCGCGCGCTGCCACGGCGAGGATGTACAGGGCACCACCATTGCGCCCCACCTGGTCGCTTCCATGAAGCCGGACGGTCCGATCAACACCAAAGAACTTTTCGTGCAGACGGTGTGTGCCGGACGTCCAGCGAAGGGCATGCCTTCCTGGTGCGCGCTTGGTATGGAAATGCCGACGATAGAGAAGATCTACGCGTACGTGAAAGGCCGGAGCGATGGCAAATTGGGCCAGGGTCGTCCTGCACTCAAGCCGGCGTCCTGAGCTGAGGCGTGGCGGGCAAATGAAGTACATTGCAGCATGGCCACCGGCTTCGGACTGATCCTCGCGGCACTGCTCATCGGGGGACCCACCTCGGCACATTCCTCGGGGGGTTCCCCCAGCCCAGCTCTACCTTCCGCATTCTCGTGCGATTCCCCCGCAGTACGCCTCAGCCTCGCGCAGGTGAAAGCCAGGCTGGACGCTGGAACAGAGGAAGCTCCTCCGGATCTCTCGGGAACCGATCTCAGCGGGCTGGAGCTGGCGGGAGTGGACTTCAAGCGAGCTAATCTCACCCGGGCCCGCCTGGTCGGAACGAAGCTGGCCGGGGCCAACCTGTTCACCTCGGATCTTACCGACGCAGTCCTTACCGACGCAGACCTGTCCAAGGCGAACCTCGACGGCACCGTGCTTCGCCGGGCCAAGCTTCAACGTGCCAATCTGACCGGAGCCAGCCTCTTTGCTACTATCATCGAGGCCGCTGACCTGAGTGGAGCGAAACTGTCGGGCACCCGGATCATTGGATACCTGCGAGGCGCAAAGCTCATCGGCGCTGACCTGAGAAACGCCAATATCGGTGCCGACCCCGGGAATCAATCCATGGGCGTCATGCGCGCGACCTTCGTAGGTGCGGACCTTAGCGGCGCAGACCTCTCTGGAGCCAATCTCTTCAAAGCTGATTTTTCGCACGCCAACCTGAGCCGGGCTCGCCTGGCTGGGGCGGATCTTCGGAATTCAGAGCTGATCCAGACCGATCTGAGCGGCGCGGACCTGACCGGGGCGCGGCTGGACAAGGCCGATGTGAATGGAACCATTTTTCATGGAGTGGTGGGCCGCGACCGGATTAAGGGGCTGGACCAGACACGCAACCATGACAAGGCAATCTTCGATGCGCACTGAGCTCAATCTCCGCCAAGGCTTGTGCGGCATGCTCTTCGTGACCGCGATGATACTGACAGCGTGCGGACCCGAGCGGCCTTCGCTTGGCGGACGGGCAGACACGGCGGAGACCGGCGGATCGGTTCCCCTGCCCACGGGAGAACTGGCGTACGTCACAAACGAAG
>DASUNJ010000328.1:0-8017 GCA_036277235.1 Thermoanaerobaculia bacterium
GATCACGGCGAGCCGCGGTTCCTTTTTCGTGCCGAAGTGGAGGAGGAGGGCGTCGCCATACTTCGCGCGCAAGGTTTCGAGGATCAGCATGAGGCTCTCCTTTACACGGATTGCAGCGCTCTGAGGGTGTCGAGCATCCCCGCCCCTTGAAAGTAACGCTCGCGTCCGAGGTCGGTGGCCGTGTCGCAGAGGATCTGCTTGATGCGGGCGGGCCGGCCGACCAGCTCGTTGTACCGGGCCATGAGCAGCGCCGCCGCGCCGCTCACGTGCGGAGCGGCCATGCTCGTGCCGTCCTTGAGGCCGAACATGCCCTCGGGCAGCGGCGCCGTGATCTTCTCGCCCGGCGCCACCAGGTCGGGCTTGATGCGGCCGTCGCCGGTCGGACCCCGGCTGGAGAAATAGCTCACTCCGTATGTGTGCGGGCGGTAGCGGTGGGTGGCTCCCACGGTGATGACGAGCTCGGCGTTGCCCGGATCGGTGATGCTGATGGTGTTGTAGGTCCCGGTCGCGGTCCCATCGGAGGGCTTGCCGTAGCCCTGGTTGCCGGCCGCGGCCACCACCACCACGCCCGAGCCCACGACGCGCTCGCACTCGTCGCACACCGGCGTGCGGCCGCAGGCGTAATTCGACACTTCGTGCGGGATCGACAGGCTCAGGTTCACGCCGTGCACGGCCACGTAGTCGTTCGTCGAATTGAGATAGCGGACGAACTGCAGCGCGGCCATGACCGCGAACTCGTCGCCGCGTCCGTCCTTGTCGAGCACCCGCAGGTCGTAGAGCCGGAGGTCGGGGCAGACGCCGACGAGGTCCTCCTCCAATTCATCGTCGGACTCGGCGCTCGGCCAGTTGCCCGCGAGGATGCCGGCCACATGGGTCCCATGATCGTGGGGCGGCGGGACGTACTTGTCCTCGCCCTCGTCCTGCGGGATGCGCAGCAACGGCGCGATAAGCTGCCAATCGAGGGTGCGGCCCGAGGCCAGCGCCTGGTTCACCGCTGCGAGCTGCTCCCGCAGCTCCCGTGCCTGCTTCGTCCCCGGCTTGAGCCGTTTCGCCAGGTGCTCGGGCAGCTCGGGCGTATCGGTGTCGAGGAGGAGCTCGATCTGCGTGAAGTCGTAGGTCTCTACGATCCGGGTGCAGTTCTCCAGCTTGCCTTTCTCATTGTTGAAAGGTTTCTTGCTGTACAGGACCTCTTTCTTCCGCTGGCGGAACGCGGGGTGGCGGGCGTCGATGCCGCTGTCGATCACAGCCCAGGCCAGCTCGCCGCACGAGATCTCGAACAGGCGCCGCGCGGCGTCCGCCTTGATCGCGAGCGTCGAGCGGGAGACCGTCGGGGAGGCTTCACGGTTCAGGCTGACCGAATAGATGCGCGCCTTCCTGCTGCCCGGCGTGACGCCGCGGATGAGGTCCGCCACGGCCTTGACCAGGACCTTCCAGTCGTCGATGCTGGCCTTGTCCACACCTTCCGAGAATCCTGACGGCAGCGATTCACCCCGGTGGAAGAGGGCCAGCGCGCCCACGACACGGATCATCCACAGGAGGGCCGCGGGCGGGCGCTTCTTCTCGCCCTTCTTCTCGCCGGTGGCAAGGAGCGGCGGATGCTCAGGGTCCTTGATTGCAGTGGCCAGGTTCTCCAGGGCGCTCTTCGTCTCCACGTTTTCGATCTTGAACTGCTTGTCGAGGCGTTCCCAGAACGCGGTCATGGGGAGCACGGCCCGGACGAGATCCTCGAAGCACAGCGTGGCTGCCACCGTCGACTGGTTGTAGATGATGCGCGGCACTTCCCTGGAATCGCCTATCTCCGCCGCCAGCCGTTCGCGCAGCTCGCGCCGGATGTCGCCGGCGTGGTTCTCCCGGTAGGGGGTGAGCAGCAGCTTCACCGGCGGGAACGGGCCGGGCTCCTCGGGCTCGCCGGTGAGGCGCTCGCTCGGACCCTTGGCGTATTCCAGCCAGACGTCCGGCAGCACCGGGGAATCCTGCGTAAAGCGGCGCACGCGGCCGGTGCCGAACATGAGCTGCTCGATGAGAGCGCGGTCGAGCTTTTCCATGGTGTCAGCCATAGTATGCCATCAGTTGCCGGATGATCTCGAAATCGTCCCCGTTGTTGACGATCTTCTTCGTGGATTCCGGCGGCTTTTCGAAGTAGTGCAGGGTGCTCTCGAAATACTCGACCGACACGTAATCCTTTCTCTCCCGGACCCTGCGGACGTTCACTTCGTGGTCCGCTACCACCCACAGGAACTCGATCTCGGGGACCGCCTCGCGCATGAGGTCGCGGTACTTTTGAAAGTAGGTCGCCTGGGTGACGGCGACCTTGGGATGAGCCTGCAACAGCTCCTGCACCCGCCTGCGGATGATCGCGTGGAAGCCGTCCACCTGCTCCTCGGTCCAGAGCGTGTTGCTCTGGACGGCCTCCTGCATCTCCGCCGGGAGGTCCTCGTCGGCATGGTAAACGTGATAGCCGCAAAGCCGGCCGAGCAGGTCGCCGACGTGGTTCTTGCCAACGCCGGCCAGCCCGAGGATGTAGAGGGCCCGCGGCGCCCGGGGGAGATCGATCATGAGCTCTTCGCCCTCGCGACCCCCGCACGGGCCGCCTGCGAGTCGAAGATCGCGGCCAGGAGATCGTAGAGGACCAGCTCGTGAGCTCGCTGGGCGGAGCGGATCAGCCGGTTGATCAGCATGTGAACCAGGCTTGGCGCGATCTGCGCCACGGATGATGTCAGGAGGCCCACCTGCTCCAGGCGCCGGAGCTCGGCGACCAGCGGAGCGTTCAGCTCGGAGCGGCCCCTCAGGATGGCGAACCCGGGGGCCAGGTCGCTCTGCTCGGCACGGGCGGGGTCGAGCAGGGCCTCCAGGGCGCGGCGCTCCGCGCGCTGCTTCTGATCGAGCTGGACGCGCAGCGGCTTGCCTCCCCCGAACTCCCGGAAGAAGCTCTCGCGGACCAGGCCGAGCACCTGGCGCTTGCCCTCGGCGCCGAGCCCGAGGTCGCCGAGCAGCAGGTCGGTGCCGTACAGGGCCAGGCGCCAGCGCGCCGCGGCGCCTTCGTCTCCTTCCAACATCTCGACGATCGCCAGCGCCGCTTCGCTGTCGGCGTGGAACAGGCGCTCGGCCAGGCCGATGCCGGCCGGACCGCCGTAGCGCTCGACCTCGCGGTCGTAGGTGTCGAGCTGAAAGCGCCAGAGCCGGCCGTCCGCGAGCAGGGGCGCGACCGCGGCCTCGAGCGCAGGCAAAACTTCCGCCACGAGCCTCACCGGGGCGCCGTGGAAGCGGACGCGCAGGTGCCATTGCGGGTCGCCGTAGCGGATGAAGAACCAGGAGTCCACCGCTCCCGAGGACTGGACGGCGCGCACCAGAGGCCCGACCACCTCTTCGAGCACCGCGTCGGCGGTCGAAGTGCCGACGTAGAGCTTGGCGTACAGCCATTCCGAGCCGGGGAGGAACGAGCGCTGGACGGCCATGCCGGCGGTCAAGGAGGGCGTCGCTGCCGGCCGAGCGGCTGCCGCGGAGCGCGCCCGCACGAACGGCACCACCAATTCATGCACGAACCGCCCCTCCGGGCCGCGGGCGCAGAGCTCTTCGGGTTGCGGGAAGAGCTCGAAGAGGAGCGCGTCCGTGCGCCCTTCGAGCACGTCCAGCCAGGCTTCCACCGAGAGCAGGTTGTCGAAATCGACGAACAGCTCGTTGTCGCCGTCGCCCAGGAGGACCCGGCGCGGCAGCCGCCGCTCGGCCCGCCAGCGCTGGACCGCCGCGAAGCGCGCCGCGCCCGACTCGCGGGAGAGCGTCTTGATCTCTTCCTCGGCCAGGCGCCAGCGGGCGCGATCGAGCACCAGCCGGCCGCTCTTCACGCGCGGCAGGAAGGCAGCGCTTTCCAGCGGACCCCAGCTCCAGCCGACACCGCCCAGCACTCCCTGGCCCTGCAGGCTGCAGAGGAAGCGGTAGATCCCGAGGCCGAGCGAGAAGTTGTGGGCGCTGGTCAGGCGCGGGATCACCTCGCGCCCCAGCCGCTCGGAGCGCAGCACGATGCGCTTGTCGGCGACGGTGACCGCCAGGTCGGTGAGCGGGATCTGGCGCTCCGGCGGCGCGCCGGACCGGCCGAGAAAGGGAATCTCGTAGGCGCGCAGGACGGGCCGCATGAGGATGTTGCCGATCCGCCCCTGCGGCAGGTGGACGATCTCGGCGAACACCGCGCCGGGCCGCGCCGCCTCCTCGGCTTCCAGATGCTCCCGGACCCGCGCTTCGAGCTCGGGGTCGGCATGGCAGAAACGGCCGAGCAGGCGGGCGCCCGAGGGGCCGCCCGCTCCCTTCCACAGGAGCAGAAAGCGTCCCTCGTCGACATCCTCCTCGGAGGCCGCGGCGAGCACGGCCATCGCCTGCACCGCGTCGGGCAGCGGCAGGGACTCTCGCGGCGCAAGCTTTTCGAGGTCTTTTTCAGTCAGCTCGATCTCCTGGATTCCCCGGGCCAGCGTCTCTTCCAGCTTGCGGAGCTGCCACGCCTGCAGGGGACCCCAGGGGACGGTGCTCTCGGCGGGCGGCTGGCCCAGGACCAGGCCCTGGAGGAGCGGCGAGGCCTCTCCTCCTTCGGAGCGCTCGAAGCCGATCCCGGTTTCCTCGTCCAGCGCCTCGGCGAGCGGCACCCAGCGCCCTTCGCCGTAGCGGTCGGCGAAGTCCTGGCGGAAGCGTTCCAGAGTGTCCTGGCGCGAGCGTCCGAACAGCCGGTGGAGGAGCGCCATGCCGCGCTGTAGCTCCTGGATCACGACGGGCGCCAGGCGCGGGGTATTGGCCGCCGGGTTGGCCGGGTCGGCCGGCTTGACCATGTCCACCTGGAAGAGCCGGGAGAGCTCGACGCTGGTGGGCAGCTCTTTCAGGGCTTCGGCGACGGCGCGGTAGCGCTCGGGAGCGGCGCCGAGCCCGGCCGCGTCGAGCTCCGCGAGCGTCGCGCGAGCGCCGGCCAGGGCCGCCGCCGCAGCCTGCCCCGAGGGCAGGGCCGCGAGCTGCTCCTCCAAACCGTGGATGGCTTCCGGTCCGGTGACGGCGGGCGTCAGGTCGGAGACCAGGACCTGGGTCTGAATCAGCTCGCCGACATATTCTTCGGCCTCCTCCAGAGTGACCTCGCCGTCGGGGTCTCCCTCGACCAGGGCCGCCGCCAGGCCGTCCGGCTGCGCGCCGCCGGCTGCGCGCGCCAGGGTTTCCTCCAGGTAAGGGGTCGGTTCCAGGGCCACCAGGTGATGGGAGCGTACCTTGCCTCCGGGGCCTTCGAGCCGCGCCTCGGCATAGCGCAGGCGGCCGGCGGTGCGGTAGAGGCTGGAGTTGGGCCGGTACGACAGCTCCCGGCGCACGGCCTCGTCCCGTCCCAGGTCCTCGCAGAGCGCGAAGAGGTAGTCCGTGTCGAGCCGGGTGTGCCGCTGATAGCTCGTCCGGGGTCCCAGCCGGAGCCGGGTGGGCGATGGATCGAGCGCCCCCAGGGAGCAGCCCGAAAAGAGGCCGAACGGAGTGGGCCGGGTCGCCATGCGCTCCAGGTAGCGCACCATCGCGTTCTCCGCCCGCTTTCCCTTGCGGGAGTCGGGATCGGCGCGCCAGCCCGCGAGCGCATCGAACAGAGAGGGGGAGGCGAGGAACAGGGCCTCCGCGATCTCCGGCCGTTCGAGGGCTTCCCGCAGCCACGCCCGCAGCCGCGCGCGGTCGCGAGCGAGCGCCTGCTCGAGCCGCTCGGGGTCGTCCAGAGCCGCGCAGGCCTCGAGCCCCGCCGACCAGGCCTCCAGCTCGTCGAACGCGAGCAGGGGAGAGCGGAAGGCAAAGAAGCCGGAGGGCTCGTAGACGGGCGCGGGTGTTGCGGTCATCCCACCTGCGCCCTCTTCACCTGCTGAGCGACCAGGTCGGCGTAGGCGCCGCCGCGGGCCACCAGCTCGTCATGGGTCCCGCGCTCGACGATCCCTCCTTCGTGCATGACCAGGATCAGGTCGGCGTCGCGGATCGTGCTCAGCCGGTGGGCCACCACGATGCGGGTGCCGCGCAACTGCGCCAGCTCGCGCTGGATGGCGCTCTCGGTCACGCCGTCCAGGGCGCTGGTGGCTTCGTCCAGGAGCAGGATCGCCGGCCGCCGCACCAGGGCCCGGGCCAGGGCGAGCCGCTGGCGCTGGCCGCCCGAGAGCGAAGAGCCGCCGTCGGCGAGGAGGGTGTCGTAGGCGAGCGGCATGGCCAGGATCTCGTCGTGGATGTGGGCGAGCCTGGCGGCCTCCACCACTCGCCCCAGGGGCAGCGTGGGATCGGCCAGCGCGATGTTGGCGCGGATCGACTGGCCGAATAGATAGGGATGCTGCGGCACCACGCCGAGCTGGCTGCGCACCGATTGAAGATTCAGCTCCATCAGGTCCAGATCGTCGAACAGGATGCGTCCCTCGGACGGCTGGTAGAGCCCGACCAGCAGGTTGGCCAGCGTGGACTTGCCCGCGCCGGAGCGGCCCACCACGGCGACGAAGCTCCCCGGGGAGATGTCGACCGAGACGTCGCGCACCACCAGCGGGGATGCCGGCCCGTAGCGGAAGCTCACGCGCTCCAGCTTGATGCCGCCGCGCAGCCGGGCGGCCGGGCGGCCGGCACCGGGCTCCTGCTCGCGCGGCGTCTGCATGACGTCCTCGATCCGTTCGAGGTAGCTGTCCAGGAGCTGGAACTGGAAGGCCGTCGTGACCAGTTGCGTCAACGGGACGAGGAACCCTGCCGCCAGCGCGTTCAACGCCAGCATCTCGCCCAGGGTGAGCTCGCCCGCGAATACCAGGCTGGCGCCATAGATCAACACTGCCATGGGCGAGGCCATCCCCAGGCCGGCGAGCAGCGCATCCACGACCGCGCTCAGCCGCCCGCGGGCGAGCGACACGTTGAGCGTGTCGACGAACAGGTTCGACCAGTGCTCGATCGCCCGGTGCTCGGAACCGCTCGCCTTGAGCGTCTCCATGCCGGCGAGCATCTGGACCTGGTAGGTCTGGGAGGAGGACTGCGTCTCGAGCGAGCGCGACATCAGCTCCTTCTGACGCCGGCGGGTGGCGAGCAGCAGCACGATCCGCAGCAGCGCCAGGCCGAGCACGAGCAGACCCATCTTGAAGCTGGCGATGAACAGCACGACCAGGTAGAGGCTCACCAGGATGCCGTCGAGCACGGTCGAGAGCGCGCCCGCGGTGAGGATCTCCCGCACCGTGGCGTTGCTGTTCATGCGCAGGATCAGGTCGCCCGCGGAGCGCTCCTGGAAAAACGCGAAAGGCAGGCCCACCAGGTGATCCACGAAGTCGAGGGTGAGCTGGGCGTCGAGCCGCGTGCGCAGCTCGAGCAGCAGGTGCGAGCGGATCAGGACGGCGAGCAGGTTGAAGCCCACCAGCCCGGTCAGGCCGGCAGCGAGCACCGTCAGCAGGCTGACATCCTGCTGGGGCACCACGCGGTCGACCAGCACGCCGATCAGCAGCGGCACGGCGAGAGCGAAGAGCTGGACGAGCACCGAGGTTGCCAGCACGCGGCCGACGACGCCGCGGCGGGCGAGCAGCGGCTGGAGGTAGCGCTGCAATCCCTGGAGCTGGCCGGCGGCTGCCAGGGGGGTGAAGCCCTCCGCCGGCTCGAACAGGAGGGCGACGCCGGTGAACGACCGGCGGGCCTCCTGGTGGGAGACGACGCGCCGGCCGGCGGCCGGGTCGACGATGTGCAGCCCGTCGCTCCGCAGGCGGTCTAGGACTACGAAATGGTTGAAACGCCAGTGCAGGATGGCGCCGGGCTCGATCGCGCCCAGGGCCTCGACCGTATCGGCACGCACGCCCCGGCCGCGCAGGCCGAACCAGCGTCCGGCCTCGAGCAGAACCTCGGCGTTGGTCGCGTCGCGGCCGCTGCCGGTGATCTTCCGCACCTCCGCCAGGGGCAGCTGCTTGCCGTGATACCCCAGGACCATGGTCAGGCAGGCGGCGCCGCAGTCCATGGAGGTGGTCTGCTGCACGGCGGGGATCCGCCGCCGGCTGCCCAGGCCGAGCCGGCGCAGCGCGGGGAA
>DASUNJ010000329.1:0-14345 GCA_036277235.1 Thermoanaerobaculia bacterium
CAGCTCCCGGCCCTGGACCCCGCGCTCGACCATGGCGGTGTCGTCGAACTGCAGGGCGAAGCGGACGCCCGTCTCCAGGCAGTCCGGGCTCATCACCTTCTTCACGCCCACGCTCGATCCGCCCACGCTCGGCTTGGCGAAAACCGGGAAGGGCAGCTTCGCGGCCTTGCGCACGAACGCCCGGGGATCGGCCTCGAAGTCGCTGCGGCGCACCGCTTCGTACTCCACGACCGGCACGCCGGCCGCCTCCATCTGCCGCTTGAAGAGCAGCTTGTCCATGGCGAGGGCGCTGGCGGTCACGCCGGGGCCGACGTAGGCCACGTCGATCATCTCGCACAGGCCCTGGAGGGTGCCGTCCTCGCCCCAGGTGCCGTGGACGATGGGGAACAGCACCTCCACGCCCGAGGCCAACAAGTGGCGCAGGGTCGGCGCGATCGGCAGCCCGATCGGCGCGACCGCGGCGATGCCGCCCGAGAGCACGGCCCCGGAGGCCTCGGAGTCGATCCAGCAGCCGTCCTGGGCGATGCCGAGCGGCGTGACCTGATGCCCGGCGGCGCGCAGGCCGTCCACCACCGTCCGGGCCGAGCGGATGGAAACCTGGTGCTCGACGCTCCGGCCTCCGAAAATGACGCCCACGTGGGCCATGCGGTTCTCCTTCGGGTCCTTCAGGTTGTTTGAAGATCGACCGATCGCACGCTGTGTACCTCGGGCAGCGCCGCGAGCCGGGTTACCAGCTCGTCGTCCGCGACCTGGTCCAGGCGCAGGACCGCCAGCGCCTCGCTCTCGCCCGTCCCATCCGCCGGCCTCCGCGCCAGGTGGATGTCGGCGATGTTCACCTGCGCTCCCGCAAGCAGCGTGCCGATCTTGCCGACCACGCCGGGCACGTCCGCGTTCTCCAGGAAAAGCAGCCGGCCCTCGGGCCGGAACTCCAGCGGATAACCGCCCAGGCGCACGACCCGCGGATCGCGCTCGCGGAACAGCGTGCCGTCGATCTCCTCGGTCCGTCCGCCGCCGCTCAGGGTCACGCTCACCAGGTGCGGATAGTCGCCCGGCGCGCTGTGGGTCGAGCGGACGACCTCGATCCCCCGGCCTTCCGCAATGCGCTCGGCGTTGACGTAGTTGACCCCCTCGCCGAGAAACGTCGTCAGGACCCCCTTGAGGACCGCCACGGTCACGGGCACGCGGAACGCCTCGTCGATCCCCCAAAGGTCCACCTTGAGGAGCTGCGGCGCGGCGCCCAGGAGCTGCCCCGCCAACCCGCCCAATCTCTCTCCCAGTGCCAGGTACGGCTCGGCCCGCCCGCCCGCGGGGCGGAACGGCAGGTTCACCGCGGCGACCGCCATCGACCCGGCGAGGGCGGCGAGCACCATCTCGGCCGTCTCGCGCGAGATCCGCTCCTGCGCCTCGTGCGTCTGCGCGCCGAGGTGTGGGGTCGCGACCACCTTGGGATGGCGCACGAGCCGCAGATCGGCCGGCGGCTCCTCGGCGAACACGTCGAGGGCCGCGCCGCCGAGATGGCCGGACTCCAGGGCCTCCAGCAGCGCCTCCTCGTCCACGATGCCGCCGCGGGCGCAGTTGACCAGCAGCGCTCCCGGCTTCATGCGGGCCAGGCGCTCGCGGTTGATCAGGTTGCGGGTCTCGGGCGTGAACGGCGTGTGCAGGGTGACCACGTCGGCGCGGGAGAGCAGCTCGTCCAGGGAGAGCAGCTCCACCTGCATCTTGCGCGCGGCGGCCGCGTCGAGGAACGGATCGTAGGCCGCGATCTGCATCTCGAACCCGCGGGCCCGGTCGGCCACCTTCTGGCCGATACGGCCGAAGCCGACGACGCCCAGGGTCTTGCCCTGGAGCTCGACGCCGGTGATCTTGCGGTCCCATCCGCCCGCTTTCGTGGAGGCATCGGCCAGGGGGATGCGGCGGGCCAGGGAGAGCAGCAGCGCGAAGGTGTGCTCCGTGGCCGACGTCAGGTTGGCCGTGGGCGCGTTGACCACGAGAATACCCAGCTCGGTCGCGGCGGCCACGTCCACGTTGTCCACCCCGATGCCGGCGCGGCCCACGACCTTGAGACGCTTGCCGGCGCGCAGGAGGTCGGCGGTCACCTTGGTGGCGCTGCGCACGACCAGGGCGTCGAAGTCGGCCAGGATCTCGGGCAGGCGCTCGCGCTCCTCCTTCGTGAGCTGGTGGACGTCGGCGCCGCCCTTCCGCAGCATCTCCAGCCCCGAGGGGTCGAGCTGATCGGCGATGAGAATGCGCTGCGGCTCGCTCATGACGCCAGCTCTTCCAGGATGCCGTCGATCTCGGCCAGGAGCGCTTCGAGGTCCGAATCCCGCACCTCGCCCATGTGGCCGATGCGGAAGGTGGAGGGCTTCCAGTCGCCGTAGCCGCCGCCGATGGTCCAGCCGCGCTCGGCGAGCCTCTTGACGATGGCCTGGGGATCGACTCCCTGCGGCGGGCGCAGGCAGCTCACGGTGAGGGAGCGGGCGTCCGGGGCGGAGGCGTAGGTGATGCCGCGCGACTCGGCCCAGGCCGCGGTGCGCTTCTGGAGCGCCTCGTGCCGAGCCCAGCGCGCCTCCATCCCCTCGGCGAGCATGAGGTCGAGCTGAACGTCGAGCGCGTAGTAGAGCGGGATCGCCGGGGTGGTGATGTCGCCCCCTTCGCGGTGCTTGTCGCGGTAGCGCAGCAGGTCGGTATAGAAGCCGCGGTGCGGGATCTTCGAAGCGCGCTCGGCGGCACGGTCGGAGAGGGTGAAGACGACCAAGCCGGGAGGCAGGGCGAGCGCCTTCTGGGTGCCGCCCAGGACCACGTCGAGCCCCCACTCGTCGGTCTCGATCCGGGCGCCGCCCAGGGAGGAGACCGAGTCCACGAGGACGAGGGCGTCGCTCTCCTCGCGGATGGCGCGGGCGATCTCGGCGATCGGGCTCATGGCGCCGGTCGAGGTCTCGTTGTGGACCACGGTGACCGCGTCGTACTTCTTGCGCCGCAGGGCGGTGCGGACCACGTCGGGATCGACGGCCTCGCCCCAGGGGAAGGCGATCTTGTCCGCCGGCCGGCCGACCGACTTCGTGATGGAGTGCCAGCGGTCGGAGAACGCGCCGTTGACGAGGTTGAGCACCTCGGAAGCGGCGCAGGAGATCACGGCGCTCTCCATGATGAGGGTGGAGCTGCCGGTGGCGATCATGCCGTCGCCCGCGGTGCGCAGCACCTTGGGCAGCCGTTCGCCGAGGGACAGGCGGAAGCTCTTGAACGGCGCCGAGCGGTGGCCGACCATCGGCTTCGTCATCGCCTGCCGGGCGGCCTCGGTCACGTAGCTCGGTCCGGGGAGGAAGAACTGAATCTTTTCGGTCACGGGTGCCTCACAGTCAGGAGCGGGGGGCGGGTGGCCTGCCGCGGGTGCCGCATTGTGGCAAAAGCACCGCGGGGTGGCAAGGACTACCCCGACCGCAGCGCGGCCATGGGGTCCACGGCAGCCGCCCGGCGGGCGGGCAGCCAGGAGGCGAGAGCGCAGACGCCGGCCAGGAGAAGCGCCACCCCCGCGAAGACCAGCGGATCGGTGGCGCTCACACCCAGAAGCTGGCCTTCGAGGAAGCGGGTCACGGCCAAGGCCGCGATCAGGCCGGCGGCGAGACCGGCGAGCGCCAGGAGCATGCCCTCGCGCAGCACCATCCTCGCCACGTCCCGGGGCTGCGCGCCCAGGGCCATGCGCACCCCCAGCTCGCGGGTGCGCTGGGACACGGCGTAGCGGATCACGCTGTAGAGCCCCACGGTCGCCAGGACCAGCGCGAGCACCCCGAAAGCGCCGAGGAAGCTCGCGGCCAGGCGCTGGCTGAAGAGCGACAGGCGCAGGTGCTGCCGCATCGACTTGACGGCCGCGAGGGGCAGGTACGGGTCCAGCCTCCGGATCTCGGCGCGCAGCGCCGGCGCCAGCTTCAGCGGGTCCCCCGCGGTGCGCAGGTGGATCACCGACCGCGAGCGGTAGATCTGGAGGATCGGCAGGTAGAAGAACGCCTTCGGCGGCTCGCCCAGGCGGTTGTACTTGCCGTCCTTGGCGATCCCCACCACCGTGAAGTCCCTGCCGGCGCAGCGCACCCGGCCGCCCAGCGCGTCGCGGCCCGGCCAGTAGCGCCGCGCCAGGGTCTCGTTGATCACCATGGCGGGAGCGCCGTCCTCGTCGTCCTGCAGGTCGAAGTCGCGGCCGGCCTTGAGGGGGATGCCCATGGTCCGGAAGTAGCCGGGACCGACGTTGTTGTAGTCGATCACCACCTCTTCCCCGGGACCCGGCTCGTAGCCGTCGATCCGCAGGTTCGTCGAATTCGAGCTGAACCCCAGGGGCAGCAGCGCGGCCACGGTGGCCGACTCCACCCCGGACAGGCGGGCGAGCCTCTCCAGGGCCTGGCGGTAGAAGAGCCGGCCGCGGGCCTCGTCGTAGCCCACGGGAAAGAGGTCCAGCGAGGCCAGCAGCGCGTTGCGGGTGGAGAAGCCGGTATCGATCTCGCCGCCCCGCCGCAGGCTGCGGACGAAGAGGCCGGCCGCGACCAGCAGCAGGCAGGACAGGGCGACCTGCGCCGCCACCAGCACGCTCCGCGCCCGCCCCTTGCGTCCGCCGAGCGTGGAGGCGCTCTCGTCGCGCAGGACGTCGGCGATCCGCGACGGCGAAGTCTGCGCGGCCGGCGCCAGGCCGAAGAGGAGCCCGGTCGTCACGGTCAGCGCGGCCGTGAAGGCGAGCACCTGGGCGTCGAGGCGGAAGGCCGGGGCCACCGGGATGTCCAGAGGCGGGATGAAGGCCGCCAGCAGGCGGACGCCCGCCATGGCGAGGAGCACGCCGAGGATGCCGGCGGGGAGGGCGAGGATCAGGCTCTCGGCGAGGAGCTGGCGCACCAGGCGTCCGCGGCCGGCGCCGAGGGCCGAGCGCACCGCGATCTCCCGGCGCCGGCCCAGGGCGCGCACGAGCAGCAGGTTGGCGACGTTGGCGCACGCCAGGAGGAGCACCAGGGCGGCCATGGCGGCGAGCACGGCCAGCACCGGCATCAGGAAGCCCGCGGCGCCGTTCGGGTCGTTCCAGAAGGGGACCAGGCGGTAGCGGATGCCGCCGTTGGTGTCCGGCCAGTCGCGCTCGAGCCGCGCCGAGACCGCCTGGATCGCCGCGCTCGCCTGCTCCGGGGAGACGCCCGGCCGGAGCCGCGCCAGCCCCACGAGCCAGCGGCTCCCCCGCTGGTCGATCCAGTTGCCGCCCGGCACCACCATCTCCTGCATGGCGAGCGGCACCCACAGATCGGGCCGGAGCCCCACCTGGGCGCCCTGGAAGCCCTCGGGAGCGACGCCGATCACGGTGAACGGCAGCCGGTTGAGGAGCACCGTCCGCCCCACGACCGCGGGATCCCCTTGGAAGCGGTCCTGCCAGAAGTGATGCGCGAGCACGGCGACCGGGTGGGTCTTCGGAGTGGAGTCCTCCTCCGGCCGGAAGGTCCGGCCCAGGGCCGCGCGGACGCCGAGCGCATCGAAGAAGTTGCCGCTGGCGATGCACCCCCACACGCGCTCGGGGCTCTCGCCCGCGGTGAGGCTCATGGGCACGACCTCGAAGGCGACGACCCGCGCGCGGTCCTGATCCTGGTCCAGGCTGCGCGCGTCGGGGATCGAGAGCGACCGGTGATCGCCCGACCGGCTCTCGCCGGAGACCACGAGCAGCTCCTCCTGGCGCGGCACGCCCGGCAGCGGCTCCAGGAGGAGACCGCGGATCCAGCTCAGCACGGTCGCATTGGCACCGAGCCCTACGGCGAGCGTGAGCACCGCCACGGCCGTGAAGCCGGGGCTCCGAGCGAGCAGCCGCACCGCGTGGCGGAGATCGGTCATCTGAGCTTGCTTACGGAGAAGGAGGCGGGAGCGTTGCAGGCTCCGCGCGGCAGCGGCCTCAGGCCACGGAACGGCGCTGCTCGTTCTGGATCATGACAGTCGGGGCTGGATTGGCCGGCGGCACGGGGAGCTGCCGCTCCCGGAGCAGGTCCACGTGCTCCTTCATTCCCCACCTGGCCTTGTAGAGGCAGTCTTCGACAGAGTGCCCGATGCCCGAGAAGCCCGTCAGCTCCGGGGAGAAGAAGCCGAAGTAGTCCGGCTCGTCCGTGGCTTCGATCACCAGAGAGTAAGGCAGGTCGAGCATGTGAAATCTCCTAAGACTTGAGCCCGGCGGCCTTCAGGATCGAGTGGCACGTGCCGGTCGGGACTTCTTTGGGCCCATGGTAGTCAACCCGGATGAGGTTGGGCCACCCGGCCTTGCCATAGTAGCGGATCGAGCCTTTCTCCTTGACGAGGGAGAAGCCGTTGCTCTCGAGCAACCGGACCAACTCATTGAATCTCACCGCTCGCCGCGCCCCATCGCCATTGCCGCATTGTGGCAAAACGGCTGCGGACGGGCAAGCGGGACCGTGTTGCGTTGCGGATGCGTCTCGTGCTGCAATACACAGCAACACAACGGAGGCAACGAATGACGCGGAGCGAGTACGAGGCGCAGCGGCGCCGGCTCGACGAGGAGATGCGCGTGGCCATCGAGATGGTCAAGGCAGGGCACCAGGCGAAGATCCAGGTGCTGGACCTGATGTTGACGATGTCCGGGGAGGGGACGCCGGAGCCCGTGGCCGCCCCTCCGCCGCCGGAGCCGGAGCCCCGCTTGCGGCGCCGGGGCATCGGCGAGCTTCTGGAAGAGGTCGCGAAGATCATGCCGCGGCTGCCGGTGCTCTTCACGAAGGACGACGTGGAGAAAGAGCTGGCAGAACCCACCGACCGCGCGTCCCTCTACCGCGCGCTGCGGGAGCTTGAGGAGGACGGCTGGCACACGACCGAAACTCCCGGACGCGGCAGAAATCCCGCGGTCTACCGCCGGCTGGTTTCAGCGGCATCCGCCGAGGACTCCGGAGACGGCGCCGAAACGGCATGACACGAGGGGGAGGACGCGGCGTCCGGCGCCGCCGGCTCCCCGTCCCGCCGGGAGGTTTCCCACTCCGCCGCCGTTGTCTCCGCGCATCGCAGGGAGGCTCCCTGCAACGGATCTGCAACGCAACGATGGCGTGTGGAGACTGTTTGCAACGGGAAGGAACCTGGGGGACACGCTACGGAAACTCGGGGCAACGGTCCCGTGTTGCCGGCAGCGTTGCCCCCAACTGCGGCGTGTTGCACGGAGCTTTCGTAGCGTTGCCCGGAACCGCCGTAGCGTTGCCTGCGAAATCGGCAGCGTGGCCCGTGATTGTCGTAGCGTTGCCCGCGTTTGTCGTAGCGTTGCCCGCGAATTCCGGAGCGTTGCAGGAAACTCCGGCAGCGTAGCTGCCAGCTTCGGCAGCGTAGCCCGCGAACGCGGCACGAGGAATCAGATCAGCGGCAGGGGGACTGCACAGTCAGGGACGCGAGCACGTGGGCGCTAGTCACGGAACAACTCGGACAAGGCGAGGGCGAAGCCCGGCAGGATCTCATCGTCACGGAGGGTGTCGCCGATCTCAAGGGTCTCGACCTGCTCGGGAGAGCGGTAGATGCGGACCTGCCGGCGCCGGCGGTCGACGAGCCAGACGCGGTCGACCCCGACGGACAGATACTCCTGGATCTTCGTCATCACCTCACCCCGGCGGTCTTCAGGGGAAAGGATCTCCACCACCAGCTCCGGAACGACATTGAGGAAGGCACCTGGCCCCTGGCGACGGTAGCGCTCGTGGGAGATGAAAAGGATGTCGGCACCCCGCACGGTGTCGGGATCGCGGCTCGTATAGAGGCCGACCTCGCCGACCATGGCGACTCCCCGCCCCGTCGCCTCGACATGGGCGAGGAGACGGGCGCCCAGCCTGAGCTCAAAGGTTCCGTGGATGTGTCCCGCAGGCGCCATCGGCACCACTCTTCCATTCACGAGCTCGCAAGGCTCAAGCTCCGGGTGGCGGGCAAGCTCCTCACCCGTCATCAGCCGCTGTTCGTTCTTCTGGGGGATGGCCATCTCGAATCCCTCTGAGATCATGTTACCACGATCTTTCGCACGCCTTGAGGAAAAATCAGATCAGCGGCAGCGGGCTGCGAATCTTCCCGGCGAGCTGCGCCGTCGTCAGCGGCTGACCCGCCTGTTCGGGGACATCGATCACCCAATTCTCGCCGTCGCGCCGGAGGTGCGGCGCGTCCACCGCTCCTCTCACGAGCACGAGCGCGCAACCGAGGAAGTGCTCGCGGAGAAGGTCCTTGAGGACCGGCTCTCCCCGCAGCGGCTTGACCGCGACCGTCCGACCGCCGCCCGCCGACACGGCGCGCAGCAGGCCGAGCCCGGCCGCGGAGGCGAGCACCTCCGGCAGAGGCGCGACCTCGGCCAGCTCCAGCCAGCCGACGCGCAGGCCGTCGGCGCGAGCCGCCTCGACCAGTTGGGAGAACGACTCGGGCGCATCTTCGACGCGCAGCAGATGGGGCGCCTTCAAGGAGTCTCCTCCGGATAGAGCAGGATCTCGCGGCGCTCCTCGCGGAACTCGCGCTCGTCCGCGGCCCAGCTCGCCATCCAATCCTTCAACCCCTCCCCGCTCTCGATCGCCTCGCGGCACTCGGGGCCGCCGGTCAGCAAGTCGATCGCCGGCCGGTCGGAGACGAACTCGTACGGCTTCTCGCGCCAGTCGAAGCGCTCGGGATCGAGCCGGAAGACTTCGTCGAGCAGCTCGATCCCCGCGCGGTAGGAGCGGAAGGCATCGGGATCGGTCACCACCAGCTCGACACCGCCGCACACCTGCTTCGCGTGCTTCTGGAACTGCGGGCGGAACCAGGTCGGCACGAACGTGATCCCCGGCAGGCCGCGGGCGTTCAAGCCGTCGGCGAGCGCGACCGGATCGACGTGCGGCGCGCCGGTGAGCTGGAACGGCCGCGTCGTGCCCCGCCCCTCCGAAAGCTCCGTGGCTTCCACCAGGCAGCCGCCGGGATAGACCAGGGCCGTGAGGGTCGTGGGCATGTTCGGGGACGGCGCGATCCATGGCAGCCCGGTCTCCTCCCAGGTCATGCCGCGCCGCCAGCCTTCCATGGCCCAGACCTCCAGCCCCTCGCCCCAACCACGGCGGCGCGCTTCCAGAAGAACCAGCTCGCCCAGGGTCAGGCCGTGGCGCACCGGCATCCGGAAGGCGCCGACGAAGGATTCGTAGCCGGGCCGCAGGAGGTCGCCCTCGACGACTTCGCCGCCGATCGGGTTCGGACGGTCCAAAACCCAGACTTCGCAGCGGGCCGCGAGCGCGGCCTCGGCGGCCCAGACCGCGGTGGCGGCGTAGGTGTAGTAGCGCGAGCCCACGTCCTGGAGGTCGATCACGAGCAGGTCGAGCCCGTTGAAGGCGCAGGGGCACGGCTTGAGAGAGTGTTCCGAGTCGCCGTAGAGAGAGACGATGGGCGCTCCCGTCCATGGATCCGTCTGACTTTCCGCGGCCACCATGTCCTGCTCGATGCCGTAGAAGCCGTGCTCGGGTCCGAAGAGCGCCTGCGGCGCGTGGGTCGCGGCGAGCGCGCGATGGATGGGACGGGCATCTCCGGTGATGGAGGCGCCGTGCGCGAGCAGGCCGTAACGGCGGCCCGCGAGACGGGCCGGATCGGCGAGCAGCCTTTCGAGCCCTGTACGGATCATTCTCGCCATCATGAGCGCCGGTACGGTCCGCTCCGGCCGCCGCTCTTGGCTTCCAGGCGAAGGTCGGTGATGACGACGCCGCGCTCCGCCGCCTTGACCATGTCGTAGAGCGCGAGCGCCGCGGTCGAGCAGGCGACCAGCGCTTCCATCTCGGCGCCGGTGCGCGCGACGACGATCACGCGGCTGCGGATCTCGACCCCTTCGGGGATCGGCTGGATTTCGATCTCCACCTGGTCGAGAGGGAGCTGGTGCGCCAGCGGGATCAGCTCGGAGGTGCGCTTGGCCGCCTGGATGCCCGCGAGCCGCGCGACCGCAAAGGCGTCGCCCTTAGGGAGGTTGGTGAGACGGATCAGGGTCTGGGCCGCAAGGTGGACCCGGCACGAAGCCTCGGCAATCCGGCGGGTCACCGGCTTCTCGGAGACGTCCACCATGTGGGCGCTGCCCTGCGGATCGAGATGACTGAATTGCGAGCTCATCGAGTGCCGTATGCTAGCACCCCCGATGCGACTGGCGATCGTGATCCCTGCTCTCAACGAAGAGGGGGCGCTGCGACGCAACCTCCCCGGCGCGCTGGCGCACGCCGACGAGGTCGTGGTGTCGGACGGCGGCAGCGCGGACGGCACGCTCGAAGTCGCCCACGCCTTGGGCGCCCGCACCGTCTCCGGCCCGGCCTGCCGCGGCGAGCAGCTCAACCGCGGCGCAGCGGCAACCGATGCGGATGTCCTCCTCTTCCTCCACGCCGACACGGTGCTGCCCAAGGGCGCGGGCCGCGCGGTCAGGGAGGCCGTGGCCGCGGGCGCGCCCGGCGGGGCGTTCTTCATCCGCTTCGACGGCGACGGCTTCGTATACCGCCTGGGCGAACGGGTCGTGAACCTGCGCACGAAGCTCGCCTTCACACCGCTGGGCGACCAGGCCCAGTTCGCCACGCGCGCAGCCTTCCGCGAGCTGGGCGGCTTCCGCGCGTGGCCGATCCTGGAAGATCTCGACTTCGCGAAGCGGATGCGGCAGCGCTGGGGCCGCCGCCGTCTCGCGGTGCTCGAAGATCCGGTCGTCACATCGGCCCGCCGCTTCGAGAAGCAGGGGCCGGCGCGGACCGTGGCGCTCAACTGGATGATCTGGCTGCTGTTCGCGCTGGGCGCTTCGCCGCACCGGCTGGCGAAGATCTATCGCCAGGTCCGCTAAAGGACCAAAAGGACCTAAAGGACGCAAAGGACCCCCGGAGCTTCTTTGTCCTTTAGGTCCTTTACGTCCTTTTGGTCCTTGGCCGGCGGCGAGGGGGGTTCGGCGATCGAGGAGGTTACCTACCGCGCTTCTTCTTGTTGACCGCTTCCTTCAGCTCCTTGCCGACCTTGAAGCGGACCGTCTTGCTGGCCTTGATGTTGATCGATTCGCCGGTGGCGGGGTTGCGGCCCTTGCGGGCGGCGCGCTCCGAGAGAGCGAAGCTGCCGAACCCGGGGACCTTCGCGCCCTCTCCAGTTCGGACTGCCTCGGCGATCGTAGCGAAGACCGCGTCGAGCACCTCGGCTGCCTGCCTGCGAGTGACCCCCTCCACGCGATCCACAATTCCATTGACGATGTCAGCCTTGCCAGCCATCTCCTCTCCTCCTTGATACGTGTCTTTTGGGCGAAAGTGACCGGCCGAAACGATATGGCAAGCAGAGGGGGCTGTCAATACGAGAAAACGCGGCGGAGCCGTTCAAACACGGGCTTTCCCGAGCACGTGGACGGTGAAGCCGTCATGGTCTCCGCCGCTGAGCACGCGCCACCCGCCGGACTCGAGGATACCTCCTGCCAGCGGACCTTCCAGCACGCCTTCGAGCCGCACGGGCGCGAAGCCGGAGCGCGATGCCTCCGGTCCCGATAGAAAGCGGGCGACGACGTCCTCGTTCTCCTCGCGCTCCAGCGAGCAGGTGATGGCCACGAGCACGCCTCCGGGGGCCACCAGCGGCGCGCCCCCTTCGAGCAGCCGCAGCGCCTGCCGCGTCAGCCGTCCGATCTCGCCCTCGCTGATCCGCCACTTGAGCTCCGGGTGGCGGCGCAGCGTCCCCGTGCCGCTGCAGGGCAGGTCCAGGATCACGCGGTCGAACCCACCGCGCAGCGGCAGCGCGCCCGCGTCGGCGACGAGCAGCGGCAGAGGGCGGCGCAGCCGGCGCAGGTTGGAGCGCAGGACCAGCGCCCGTTGCAGCGACACGTCCGAGGCCGTGACGCGCACTCCGGGCTCGCTCGCGATCAGCGAAAAGCTCTTGCCTCCAGGCGCCGCGGCGGCGTCGAGCACCCGCTCGCCGGGGCGCGGCGGCGGCATCAGAGCCGCGGCCTGGCTCGCCTCGTCCTGGATGTAGAAGTCCCCGCGCGTGAAGGCGGCGGTGCCCAGGGGATTGCCGCGGCGCACGGTGAGGCCGAGCGCCGAGAGCGTCGCGGGCTCCACTTCAAGCCCGTCGTCGATCAGCGCCTCGGCGAGCAGCTCGCGCCCGCCGCGGTCGCGGAAGGCGAGGAGCTGCATGGGCTTGGGCTGGTTGTTCGCCTCCATCAGCTCCAGCGCGCGCTCGCGGCCGAAGCGCTCGAGCCAGCGCGCCACGAGGAAGTCGGGATGGCTGTTGAGGATCGCCAGCCGCCGCACCGGGTCGGCCTCCTCGACCGGCCAGTTTTCCAGGCGCGGCTCGCGCGCGATGCGGCGCAGCACGCCGTTGACGAAGCTCGCGCCGCCGCGATGGGTGAGCTGGTGCGCCTGCTCCACGGCCTCGTGGACCGCGGCGTGCGCGGGCACCCGGTCCAGGAAGAAGAGCTGGTAGGCGGCGATGCGCAGCGGCGAGTGGAGCGCGTCCTCGATCTGGTCGAAGCGCCGGCTGCTCGCCTGAGATATGACGTGGTCGAGGCGCCGGAGCCAGCGCAGGGTCCCCATGACGAGCTCGTTCAGCAGGCCCTGGTCGCGCTCGTCGAAGCGGGCGAGGGCCATGTCGAGGAACGCTTCCACCGGCGACAGCGACTGCAGCGTCCGCTCCAGCACCCAGCCGGCGGCGGCGCGCACGTTGTCCTGCGGCGTCCGCCGCGGCGTCATCTTGCGGCTGCGGATGTTGCCCAGTTGGGACGCTGCGGAGGAGCTGTGCTCTCGGCGCCGGGTCATAAGGATCAGGAGAACAGTTCGCCGCCGCGCAGGCGCTCGCCATTGGCGAAGTCCGGTGCGCGCAACGGTTTGCGGCCGGGCCGCTGGAGCTCGGAGATGCCGAGCGCCGTGCCTTCGCCGCAGGCCACGGCCAGCCGGGCATTGCGGAGCCCCAGGATGGTCCCGGGCGCGGCTTCCGCCGGTTCCTGCAAAACGTCAACCCGCACCAGCTTGACCGGCTGGCCCCGCAGCTCCGCGGACAATCCGGGCCAGGGCGTGAAGGCGCGCTGCCGGTTTGAAATCTCGCGGGCAGAGCAGGTCCAGTCGACCCGTCCGCTCTCGCGGGTGAGCCGCGGCGCGTAGGTGGCGTGGGCGTCGCCCTGCGGCTGCGGCACGGCCTCGCCCCGTTCCATCGCTTCCAGGGTCCTGACCATCAGGCGCCCGCCCATGTCCGCCAGGCGCCGCGCCAGCTCTCCCGCGGTCTCCTCGGGGCCGATCTCCGTCTCCTCGCGCAGCAGCATGGGCCCGGTGTCGAGCCCCTCTTCCATGAGCATGGTGGTCACGCCCGTGCAGGGATCGCCGGCCGCGATGGCGGCCTGGATGGGCGCGGCACCGCGCCACCTGGGGAGGAGCGAGGCATGGAGGTTGACGCAGCCGTACTGCGGGAGCCGGAGGAGAGCGGGCGGGAAGATCTGTCCGAAGGCCACGACCACGGCCACGTCCGGAGCGAGCTCCGCGGCCTGGGCCAGGAACGCGGGATCGCGGACCTTGACCGGCTGGATCACTTCGAACCCGCGCTCGCGCGCCCAGGCGGCGACGGGAGGGTCCGCGAGCTTGAGGCCGCGGCCCATGGGCCGCGCGGGCTGCGTCACCACCGCGGCCGGCGGCCGGCCAGCCTCTACCAGCGCCGCCAGCGTCGGAACCGCGAGCTCCGGCGTGCCGAAAAAGAGGATCCGCTCGAACGCCGGCATGGCCCGCGAGGATACCACCGTTGAAAATGGCGACGCCCCGCCGGGAGGACGGGGCGTCGGAGGGGCGGGCCGGGCCGGCCTTATGGGTTGTGGACCACGATCACGCGCTTGCCGATGTAGGTATCGAAACCCGTGTCGTCGCGCACCAGGATCTCCAGGTCGTGGTTGCCGTCGGCCCACTGGGTGGTGTCGACGTTGGCGACCCAGCCGGAGACGGCGCTGTCCGGATAGCCCGGGTAGAGGAAGTTGACGTCCGGGCGCGGCAGGCCGATCGCGGCCTCGGCCGCGTGCTGGCCGTCGATCAGCACGAAGACCTGGTGGACCCCCTCGATGTCGAGCGCCCAGCCCAGGACCTGGATCGTGTCGCTGTAGACCCCGCCGGGATGCGGCGTGTGGACGTCGCCGAAGGACAGCTCGTTGCCGAGGTCCTCGTCGCAGATGAAGGTGGCGTTGATCTCCCCGATGTTGGTCACCTGGTCGGCGTGATCGCCGGCACGGATGGTGATCAAGTGCGAGCCCGGAGTGTAGCCGAGGACGGTCATGAGCGCGCCCACGTCGAGCACGAAGCGGAAGCCGCTGTGCGGAGCGTCCTTGACGTGCGGGAAGACGGGCTCGAGGTCGAGCCGGGGCAGGCCGTAGCAGTCGGACAGGCCGCCCTTGATCGGCAAGAAGT
>DASUNJ010000330.1:0-5493 GCA_036277235.1 Thermoanaerobaculia bacterium
ACGATCACGCTGCTCACCGGCCTGCCCTGCTCGCGGGTCGTCATGGGCTTCGAGCGCGCCGACGGCACGCTCGTCTGGGTCTCGTGCAACTCCCGGCCGCTGCGCCGGGCCGGCGAGCCCGACCCCTACGCCGTGGCCGTCTCGTTCACCGACGTCACCCAGGCCAGGGGCTCCGTACGCGAGATGCGCTGGCGGGCCGACCAGCAGTCGGTGATCGCCGACCTCGCGAGCCAGGCGCTGGAGGGCACTCCGCTCGTGGATCTCATGGACCTGGCCGTGCGGCGCGTCGCCGACGTGCTCGACCTCGCCCGCTGCGGGATCACCGACCGCATGAAGCTCCACCTGCGGGCCGGCGTCGGCTGGGCCGAAAGGGACGAGTTCCCCAAGGGGGCGGACCACCCGAGCGCCTCCATGATCGTGATCCCCGGCCGCCAGCGCTCCTGGGGGTTCCTGATCGCCCATCCGCGCCCCGGCGAGAAGCTCGGGTCGGAGGAGACGCGCTTTCTCGATTCCGTGGCCACCCTGCTGGCCATGGCCGCCGAGCGCGACCGCGAAGAGGCTGCCCGCCGGCGCACCGAGGCGCGCCAGGAACGGCTGCAGCACGGCCTCCGTACCTCCGCCCAGGAGTGGCGGCTCACCTTCGACGCCATCATCCACCCGCTGCTCCTCATCGACCTCGACGGCCGCATCATCCGGCTCAACCGCGCGGCGCGCGACCTGTCGGGGGTCGATTACGACAAGGCGGTCTACCACCACGTCAGCGTCCTCGGGAACGGCCAGCCCTGGCGCGCGATCCGCGAGTTGCTGGCGCAGGTCGACTCCTCCGACCCCGGCGCCGACGATCCGTCCGCCCACGCCCGCGACGACCAGGGCCGCACCTGGGACATAACCCTGAGCCCGGTCACCAGCCCCGACGACCAGAAAGGGGCCGTGGTCGTGGCCCGGGACATCAGCGACCTGGTGCGGCTGCAGGAATCTCTGCGCCGCAGCGAGACCATGTCGGCCATGGGCGCGCTGGTCGCGGGCGTGGCCCACGAGGTGCGCAACCCGCTCTTCGGGATCTCGGCCACGCTCGACGCCTTCGAGTCGCGCTTCGGCCAGCGCAAGGACTTCCGGCGCTACTTCGACGTGCTGCAAGTCGAAGTGAAGCGCCTGAGCGAGCTGATGCACCAGCTCCTCGACTACGGCAAGCCGGCACGGCTCGATCTCGCCGCGGTCACCCCGGACGAGGTCATGGCCATGGCCGCGACCGCCTGCGAGCCGCTGGCGAGCCGCTCCGGCGTGGACGTGGCGGTGCGCTCCGAAGGCGGGCTGCCGCAGCTCCACGTGGACCGCGGCCGGATCGCGCAGGTCTTCCAGAACCTCCTGGAAAACGCCATCCAGCACTCGGCCAAGGGCAAGAGCGTGCTCTTCCGGGCGGAGAGGGTGGATGGGGACCGCGACGGCGTGCGCTTCGCCGTCGAAGACGCGGGCCCCGGGTTCCTGCCCAACGACCTGCACCGCGTGTTCGAGCCCTTCTTCACCCGGCGCCGCGGCGGCACGGGCCTGGGGCTCTCCATCGTGCAGCGCATCGTCGAGCAGCACGGCGGCGAGGTCCTGGCCTCGAATCTGGCCTCCGGCGGCGCGGTCATGACCGTCTTCCTGCCGCTGCGCCCGCGGCGTTCCAGTGCTGCCAGTCCGCACGCCTTGCCTGAAATGGTGCGCGGGTGAAACCTGGCCCGCCAGGTGTCGTATACTGGGCCAAAGCACTGGAGCCCTCCCGATGAAGCCGCGTCTTCTTGTAGTGGACGACGAGGAGTCGATCCTCTCTGCGATAAGGGACTACTTCGAGCCGCGAGGCTACGAGGTCGACTGTGCCCGTGAGCTGGAAGAGGCCGAGGCGCTCCTGTCGCACATCCGCTACGCGCTCCTGATCGCCGACCTGCGGCTGACCGGGGTGCAGGGCAACGAGGGGCTGGAGTTGATCCGTTTCGCGCGCGAGCGCTCGCCGTGGACGCGCACCATCGTGCTGACGGGCTACGGCTCGAGCGAGATCGAGATGGAAGCCATCGGGCGCGGGGTGGACGCCTTTCTGCAGAAGCCGCAGCCGCTCGCCGAGCTGGCTGCAATCGCCGCCAACCTGACCGGACAGGGTGCCTGAAACCATGCAGACGAGCCGCCTGTGGGATCTGATCCTGGAACCGCAAGGACTGACGACGGTCTTTCAACCGATCTTCGAAGCCCGCTCCGGGGGACACCGCAGGCTCTACGCGCTGGAAGCCCTCACCCGCGGCCCCAAGCGGACCAACATCGAGCGCTCCGACATCCTGTTCGAGTACGTCCGCCGCAAACACCGCGAGCCCGAGGTCGACCTGCTCGCCATCGCCTCCGCGCTGCGCCAGGTCCGCGGCCTGCCCGGCCAGCCGTGCCTCTCGATGAACGTCCACGCCGTCACCCTGGAAAGCGAGCAGCGCCTGCCGCAGTGGCTGGCCGACCTGGCCACCGAGTACGCCGTGCCGCTCGACAGCCTGATCATCGAGATCGTCGAGCACGCGCCGCCCTGGAGCGGCCCGCACTTCCTCCGCAACCTCGACCGCCTGCGCGACCTGGGCGTGCGCATCGCCCTCGACGACGTCGGCCTCGGCCAGTCCAACTTCCGGATGATCGTGGACTGCCGGCCCGACCTGCTGAAGATCGACCGGCATTTCGTGGACGGCTCGCACGCCGATCCCCTGCGCCGGGCCGTGCTGGAATCCATCTCGGACCTCGCCTCCCGGCTGGGAGCCCGCGCCGTGGCCGAGGGGATCGAGGACGAGCGCGACCTGGCGACGGTGAGCGCCGCCGGCATCACGCTCCTCCAGGGCTATCTGCTCTGCCGCCCCTGCACCACGCAGGCGCTCAAGAAGAAGGACTTCATGATCTCCCCGGAGCACTTCCGGGAGCTGGGCGACGCCCTCGACGACGTCACCCAGGAGCTCCACCACCTGATTCAGCGGGCTACTTGAATAGCTTCAGGAACACCAGGTACATCACGAAGCCGTCGTCCGGTCCCGCGACCGGCACTCCCACGTCCAGGTTGACCAGGGTCTGCCAGGGTCCCATGAACGACCCGGCGAGGCCGACGCCGGCCAGCATCTCGTTGTCGAGCCCCGCGAGCTCGTCCGTGGCCCAGGCCACGTCGCCCACCGCGTCGAGCCGCAGGAACTGGCCGATCTCGAAGCCGTAGGACAAGTGCGTGGCGATCGCCTCCTCGGCGCGCACGCGGTTCGACTGGTAGCCATGCACGCGGGTGCTGCCGAAGAACCCGAACTGATACTTGCTGAAGCGGTCGAGGTCCGAGCCCGACACGTAGTCGATCTCGGCCCCGATCTTCTGGAAGCGGGGGAGGTACCAGTTCTTGCTGGCCCGGACGCCCCAGCGGGTGAACTCCTGCTTTGGGTCCTCGAAATCCGGCGAGCCGGGGAAGCCCCAGGGATCCCACTCCGAGCGCCGGCTTCTGCTGCCATGGAGGCTGAAGCCGTAGCCCGAGCGCGAGAACGTGCCGGACAGCTCCACCGAGTGAGTCAGGTTGTCGCTCGGCAGCACGAAGCCCTCGCCGGTGTCGTCCGACTCCCCGAAGTTGAGGAAGAGGACGTCGTACTCCAGGCCGAGCTTGACGAAGTTGCCGAGCGGCCGGCCGAGCTTCAGGCCGAAGCTGCCGGTGCGCTGCTCGATCTCCTCCGCGAAGATCTCCTCGTCGTCCCGGAAGACGTTGTTGGCGAACGGGACCGCGAGGGCGAATAGGTCCGCGCCGAGGTCGAACTTGCTGCCGAAGAGGCGCGGCTCGGCCACGTTGAGGGTGAGCAGGGCGCCGGCGAAGAACAGGTTGACCTGCTTGCCCGTGCCGCGGAAGTCGAAATTGAAGTAGTTGACGCCGCCCAGGGGGAGCGGGAAGTCGAGCGCGTCGTCGTAGAACACGCCGCCGGCCAGGAAGAGCTTGCTCGTGTCGAAGCCCTCCTTGACCACGCGCTCCTCCGCGCCCTCCTCCTTGACCAGGTAGCGCAGCCCGCGGTCCGTGTCGCGCACCATGGTCACGTCGGTGTCGGCGACCTGGGCGCGCTTCGCTTCGAAGTCGGCCGGGTTGACCCGCACCTCGGTCAGCAGGGTCTCGCGCTCTACCACGGTGGTGGCGTTGACCACCGAGAGGATCTGCTGGGCCACGACCCGCAGCGGCAGGATGTGGCTCTCTGGCGACCACGGCGCGGGCAGGCCCATGCCGTTGATCGGCGTGTAGTGGAGGGTCTCCTCGTTGGAAATCACCTCGCCCTCGAGGCCGATCTGCACGGCGCGGGTGCGCAGCCGGGCGTAGATCTGCTTGTCGACCCAGACCGAGCCCTGGTAGAGCTTGCCCACGGCCCCGGCGTCGCCCTCTCCGGCGGGAGCGAAGTCCACAACCCAGGCCTCGCGGCCGTCGACCGTGTCCGAGCCGCGGAGCCGGTAGCGGTACTGCTTCGTGAACGTGATCTGGACCGGCATGGCCGCGGCCTTCTCAGGCTGGACCAGCGGAATCTCGGGGATCGTCTTGCTCCGCCAGCGGATGCCGTTGACGTAGAGCGTCTCCCACGCCCAGTCCGAGCCGGTCTTCTCGTCGAAGAAGTACGGCCCCTGGAGAGTGGCCTCGACGGTCTGCGTTCCGGCCGCGGGCTGGAAGCGCAGATGGGTCGTGTTGATGGCGGAGTAGGTGTCGAGCTTCCTGTCCTGGGCGTCCTCGAACGCCTGCAGCCGACGGAGGATCTCCTCGACCGGTATCTGGCGCTCGGTGGCGACGCTCAGCTTCTCCTCGACTCCCTCCTCGCCGCGCTCGGCCGCGGTGGCCCGCTCCAATCCCAGCACCGCGACGCGGCCGGGGTTGTCCAGCCGCACTTCGAGCCCCTGGCCCTTGACCTCGCCCGCCGGGGGGTTGACCCTGTCGAACGTGTAGGGGAACCGCGAAGGCCGCCGCAGGTAGGGATCGGGAAAGCGCAACGTCAGCTCCGAAGCGCCGGCCGGAGCGAGCGCGATGACCCGGAGCGAGAAGTCCTTGCCGCGCACGAACGTCCACGCCTCCTCGGCGCCCGAGGGGATGGACCCCGCGTCATAGGAGATGTCGCCCGTGAACTCGCGGGCGAGCAGCGCCAGGGGAGAGACGATCTGGGCTCCCACCTCCGTCGCGCGGAAAAGGGTGAGCCCGATCCCCCGCACCGCGTTGCGAGCCGCATCGGACAGGATCTCCCCCGCAGCCGCCGGCATCGGAGCCGAGTCGAGCACGATCGGCCGTCCCGGGTCGACCTCCTGGATCGCGGCAATCGCCTGTTCGAGGTTTCCCTCGGGCCGGAGGACGACGGCCTCCAGATAAGCGGCCACGTCCTCTGCATAGAGCGCCTTCAGGAAAGCCGCGTCCGCGGGGAGGGCATCCGAAGCCACCCGGGCATCGGAGCGCGCGCCGGTCAAAGCGACCGCCGCCCGCTTGATGAGGAACGCCGCTTCGGTGGCAAC
>DASUNJ010000331.1:0-8447 GCA_036277235.1 Thermoanaerobaculia bacterium
GTTCCGAAGACCACCCTCGACCAAACTCCCAGGCGGGCTCAGAGGCACCAGTGCGCTCCGGTCTCACGCCGGCACCTATCCACGACTATTTTCATCGATCTTCGGGTGCAGCGCAGCTGCATGAAAAACTCCCAGGGAAAAACTAGGAGATCAGAACCGACTCGTACAGCTCCCGGTACGCGGCGCAGAGGGCTTCGAAGGAGTAGCGCTCCTCGGCGCGCTTGCGGTTGAGATCGCCGAGCTGCCGGCGGAGATCGGGCGCGCTCGCCAGCTCGGCGAGCGGACCCGCGAGATCAGCGCCCAGGAAGGGGGCCTGCTCCGGCGGGAGCATCGCTCGGACATCCCCCACGTCGGTGGAGACGACCGGCAGGGCGGAGGCCATGGCTTCGAGGAGGGCGACCGGCATCTGTTCGCTGTCCGAGGACAGGGCGAAGACGTCCATGGCCTGGTAGAAGGGGGCCGGCGATTCCTGGTAGCCCGCGAAGCGGACACGGCCGGCGAGGTCCGGCGCCGCGGCCCGGCGTTCCAGGGCCGGCCTCTCCTCGCCGTCCCCCACCAGCAGGAGATGGATATCCGGCACCCTGGCGACGGCCTCCAGCAGCCGGGCATGATTCTTCACCGCCCGCAGGCTTCCGACGGTTCCCACCACCAGCGGTCCGGTCCTGGCTTCTCCTGGCGCGAAACGGTCGAGGCGGATGCCGTTGGGGATCAGCCGCACCCGCTCCGGCTGGAGCCGCCACAGATCGACGGCGATCGTCTTCAGGCGTTCGGAGGGGACGACCACGGCCGCCGCCCCGGGCAGCACGAGCCGCCGCGCCCAGATCCGCCGGCCCTTGAACTGCTCGGCCTCGTCTTCGTTGAACCCCTCTTCGTGATGGATCACCCGCCGGAAGCCGAGGCTCCGGGCGGCGAGGAGCGTGTCGAACGCTCCCCAGCCGTAGGTGAGCACGAGATCGGGCTTCTCGTCCCCAAGGAGCTTGCGCAGCCGGCGGGCCGTCGCGAACGATCCCGCCTTGGGCGGCTCGGGCAGGAGGCGCACGTCGGTATTCGGTGACAGACGGTCCGCCGCGCTCGTCCTGCCGTCCATGGAGACGATGGAGTGGCGGAATCCCCGTCCGAATGCGCCGATCAGCTCCACGGTCCTCAGCTCCGGGCCGGTGGGCACGAAGTTCGAGAAGACATGCAGCAGATGGGGCACTCTCACGGTTTGTTGGAGGAATAGATGCGCACGGTGCGTTCAAGAAGCCCCTCGCGGTCGTCGACCGGCGACCAGCCGAGGACCTCCCGGGCGGTTTTGCATGGGAAGGCGGGGACGAGCGCCCGCGCCTTGAGGTCGCGGTAGGACGGGAAGACGGTGCCCGGACGGCGGCCGGCCTTCTTCACCACCCACTTGCCGATCTCGAGGATCTGGCTCAGCCAGAGGGGGCGCGGATGGAAGTGGAGGTCCCGCCCGGTGGCGATCCGCAACTGGTCCACGACCTCCCGCGCCGAGAGCGCCGGCCGGCCGCAGAGGTTGAGGGCCTTTCCGTGCAGGCCGTCCCCCTCGTGGAGGGCGATGCGGACCAGGGCCTCGGCTACGTCGTCGGCGGTGACCAGGGGGAGCGGAGTCTCTCCCAATCCCCAACCCACGCAGTGGTTGTCCCGCACCCAGAGGCCGAAGCCCGAGTGCTGGAACGGCGTGCCTTCGCCGAGGACGACCCCCGGCCGGGCGATGACCAGCGGCAGGCCGCGCTCGCGATGGAGAGCGACCAGGGCGCGCTCGGTTTCTGCCTTGCCCCGGCTGTAGACGTCGCGCGCCTCGGGCAGCGGATCGGTGTCCAGGGAGTCTTCGAGGACTGCCGTGCCGGCGTCGGGTCCGCCGTAGAGGGCGGCGATCGAGGAGACGTAGACGAAACGCCCGACTCCCTGGGCCATGGCCTCCTCGGCAGCGCCCGCCGAGCCCCGCACCATGGAGCGCTCGACCTTCTCCCAGGTGTCTCCCCCGCCGGTGGCGAGATGGAGGACGGTTTGCGCCCCCTGGAAGGCCGCGGCGAGGGAGACGCGGTCCTCCAGGCTCCCTTTGAGGAGACGCAGGCGCCCCTCCCGGGCGGCTTCGAGGAGGGAGGGGGGGAGCCCGTGGGTACGCCGGACGACGGCGGTGACCGGAGCGCCGCGGTCGAGCAGCCCCTGGACCACGCGGCGGCCGATGAAGCCGGTGCCGCCGAGGACCACGATTTCGCCGGGGCGCGGCGGGGACGGTTCGGCGGGGACGGGAAGCGCCTCGGTATTTGCCGAATGGGCCGGGCGGCGGGCGATCTCGGAGATCGCCTCGCACCACTCCAGCACCTCGGCGCCTACCGACGGAGCCTGGCCGGCCCGCAGGGCGGCATAGAACTCCTCGATGGAGCCGCGCATGCCGGCGAAGAAGCTGTCCGCCCGTCGGCCGAGGCCGAGGGTGTAGCGGGCGTACCCGAGGAGGTTTTCCCGGCTGTCCCGGCGCAGAGCGCGGGCTCGCCGCCGGCCGGCGAGGAAGCCGTTCCAGAAGTCGAGCCAGGAGGTCTTCTCCTCGAAAGAGAAGAAACCGTGGCCGAGGTCGGCCTCGGCGGAGCCGTCGGTCCCCAGGACTTCCAGGGTCCAGCGGTGGAAAGGCCGGCCGAAGGACATGTAGATCTCCGCCGTGCCGCGCTCGCCGGTCGCGGCGACGAGCCAGCGGTCGTGGAAGATCTGGCCGGGGTGCAGCTCCCGCGTGCCGAGCAGGGTGGTGTGCGCCTCCCGCACGCGGCCGATCAGGGCGTGGAGCTGCGAGAGCGGATGGGGAGCCTGCTCGAAGACGATGTTCTCGGGCGACCGGAACATCCAATGGGAGAAGTCCCCGGCGTCGAGCTGCGCGAGCGGCACCGAGAGGCAGATCCGCACGTGCTCGACGCGGCCGATGCGGCCCGCCCGCACCCAGCCGAGGAGGCGCGTGAAGGCCGGATGGTGGAGGTTGTTGTGGTTGACCCCGAGGGGGATTCCCCGCGCCGCGGCCAGCTCCGCCAGCTCGCGGGCGTCGCGGCTCGAAAGGGCGAAGGGCTTCTCCACGAACGCGCCGATCCCCGCCTCCAGGAGCTGGCGGGTCACCCGCACGTGGAGGTCCGGAGGAGTGAGCACGTGCGCGACGTGGACGTCCAGGGCGGCCAGCTCCTCGATCGACGCGACCGCCGCGGGGATGCCCCAGCGCTGCGCCAGGGCGCGCGCCCGTTCCAGGTCCGGATCGCACACCGCGGCGATCTCCAGGCCGGGGACGCCGGCCATGGCCTCAATGTGGAAGGCGGCCACGTATCCCGCCCCGACTACCGCGGCGCGGATCTTAGATGGCCCCATAGCCGTAGGCCCGGTTCAGCTCTCCCACCCGGCTCTCGGCCACCGCCATCTGCTCGGGCTTGAGGGCCGTCTTCCAGCGGTCGTCGATGCGGATCTCCGAGGTGGACGACAGGCGCATGCGGTTGCCGATGACGTGATGCTCGCCCGTCCGGAATTCGGGCACTCCGTTGCCCGCGGGCAGGCCGGAGAGGGAGTAGATCTTCGACAGGGTGCCGGCAGGGTCGGCGCAGAGGTCCTCGTAGCGCAGGGTCATCCACCGGTCCTTCGGGAAATAACGCCGGGCCTGCTCGGCCGCCCGGTTGTCGGCCACCCAGGAGTCCGCCGCCGCCTCGACGCCCACGCCGAGGTTCTTCATGTTCGACCAGGTGACGGCGCGGCCATCGCGCACGAGATGGAGCACCCGCATGTCGAAGCTCGGGATGCGGCGCATGAAGACCGCCCGCTCGGGGCGCTTGGAGCTGTCCAGGAAGATGCGGCTGCCCTTGATGCCGGTGACGATCTCGGCCAGCGCCTCGATCCGGGACAGGACCCGGGAGAGCTCGCGCCGGGCTCCGGGGACGACCCGGACCCCGATGCTGCGGGCCGTCTCCAGGATCGGCCCGCGCTGGACCGCGCGCAGGATTACGTCGGATACTACGTCGGAGATGCCGCCGCCCTTCGCCCGGAAGTCCAGGTCGGAATCCCAGACGTCGAAGGGAAGCCCGCGCTCCCCCATCTCCCGGCTGACGCGGCGCCAGAACTCGCACTCCCTCACCGGGGCGTGGCACGAGCACAGGTACTGCTCCGGCGTGGTCTGGCTCTTCGCCTGCTCGGCGATCCCCAGCTCGCCGATCGTGGCGATCTGGGGATGGGCGTCCAGGAGGAAGGTCAGCAGCGTCGAGCCCGAATATCCATGGCCCGCGATGTAGAGGACGTCGGTCATTGCAAGGATCTCATCCGGTTCAAAAGCTTCCTCCTCTGTCTGTTCGATCCCGGCCTCTCCGGGGTATACTGCGGCCACTCCACTTGGAGACCGCAAATGAAGAGTGTCTCGCGCCTGCTCCTGCCGGCCCTGCTGCTAACCGCTTTCACAGGTTGTGCCACGGCCAAGATCCCCCAGTTCGAGGCGTTTGCGAACGCCGGAACGGCCTACACCGAGGCGGTCGACGGCCTCATCACCCAGGTGGGCAACAGCGCCGTCGACGCCAACTCGGTCAAGCTCCTGCAGAACCGGGCGCTCGCCCCGGTGGCCATGTCCGACTTCCAGCAGCAGGACAAGGACATGTGGGCCTACCTGGCGGATCTCAACCAGATCCAGTTGCAGACGACGCTCCTGGGCAGCTACTTCCAGGCGCTCGCGGACCTGGCCACGAGCAGCGCTCCGCAGTCGTTCTCGACCGAGGTCCAGAGCCTTGCCACGACCCTGGTCGGGGTGACCGAGGAGGTGCGCGGCACCAGTATCGCCCAGGGGACTGAGATCGCGACGGCGGCCGGCAGCGTCGGAGGCCTCGTCGTCAAGGAGATCCAGGGCAAGGAGCTGCAGCGGGAGCTCGAAGCGCGCAAGGACACGATCGCCCAGATCCTCCAGCTCCAGCAGACCCTGCTCGCGGTGCTGAGCAGCCAGACCGAGGCCAATGCCCGGTTCACCACCGCCCTGGACTACGAAGAGGAGGTCGTCACGCCCTTCATGGCCGGCCAGGTCACCCAGGCGACGCAGACGAGCTGGATGTCCGAGCGCTTCTCGCTGCTCTCGCAGCCGGTGCTGGTGGAGCAGGTGAACACCGCGGCCCAGGCGGCCCGCTCCCTGCAGCAGGCCTGGAACAAGCTGCTCTCGAACGACCTCACGGCCGCGGACGTCCAGACGATCACGGACGAGCTCGCTCCGGTCCTCGCGAGCCTCGACGCCCTGAAGACCGAAACCAAGAGCACCACCAGCACCAGCGGCAGCAGCACCGCCGGAACGGGAGCAACCCAGCCATGAGCGATCCCACGGAGACGGGCAACCCGGCAGCCAACCCGGTCGCCGAGGCCCAGACCGACGCCAGCCAGGCAAAGGCGGAGGCCGGCAAGGCCCTGGCCGATCCCCAGGCCGACCTGAACCAGCTCCTCGGCTCCCTGCGGACGATCGAGACCCAGCTCTACGGCATCGAGGTCACGCAGCAGGTGCAGGCGCTTTCGGACGCGGAGAAGCAGGAGTTCGTAGCGGCGCGGCTCCAGCTGACCTCGGTGATCAATCAGCTCGACACGGCCCAGCTCGGCGAGGTCGAGGGCAATCTGCAGCAGTACAGCGCCGAGCTTCAGGAAGGCATCCAGTCCCTCCAGAAGTCGCTCAACGACCTCACCGGCGCCTCCGAGTGGGCCGGCGCGGTCAACAGCATCGTCAGCGTCATCGGGCAGATCGTGCCGCTCGTCTAGCCATGAGGACCGAAGAGCGGAGGGTCATCTTCGCCTCGTCGCTCGGCACCGTCTTCGAGTGGTACGACTTCTACCTGTACGCCACGCTGGCGCCGTTCTTCGCGGCGCTGTTCTTCCCCAAGGGCAACGACACGGCGGCGCTGCTCGCGGCGTTCGCCACCTATGCCGCCGGCTTCCTGGTGCGGCCCTTCGGCGCCCTGGTGTTCGGGCGCCTGGGCGACCTGGTCGGCCGCAAGCACACGTTCCTGCTCACCATCGTGGTCATGGGCGCTGCGACCTTCGGCGTCGGGCTGCTGCCCACGTACGAGAAGATCGGCATGGCCGCCCCGGTCATCCTGGTCCTCCTGCGCCTCCTTCAGGGCTTGGCTCTGGGAGGGGAGTACGGCGGCGCGGCCACCTACGTCGCCGAGCACGCCTCGGACCGCAACCGCGGCGCCGCCACGAGCTGGATCCAGACCACCGCCACGCTGGGCTTCTTCCTGTCGCTGCTCGTGATCGGCCTCTGCCGCGGCCTGATGGCGCCCGAGACGTTCACGAGCTGGGGATGGCGCCTGCCGTTCCTGGTGTCGCTGGTGCTGCTGGTCTTCTCCATCTACATCCGCGTGAAGCTCGAGGAGTCGCCGGTCTTCCGCCAGATGAAGGCGCAGGGCAAGGGCTCCAAGGCGCCGCTGCGCGAGAGCTTCCTGCGCTACCCGAACAACAAGTACGTGCTGCTCTCGCTGCTAGGGGCGACCGCCGGCCAGGGCGTGGTCTGGTACACGGGCCAGTTCTACGCGCTCTTCTTCCTGACCATCTCGCTCAAGCTCGATTACCTGACCGCGTACACCGTGGTCGGCATCTCGCTGGCTCTTGCAACCCCGTTCTTCATCGTCTTCGGAAGGCTCTCGGACCGCATCGGCCGGCTGAAGATCATCCTGGCCGGCTGCCTGATCGCCGCCCTGACCTACTTCCCGCTGTTCAAGGGGCTCACCCACTTCGTCAATCCGGCGCTGGAGGAGTACAACGCGGCGAACCCGATCTCGGTCACGGCGAGCGACTGCAACTTCCACGTCTTCATCGGGCCGGGGACGGAGTTCACGGACTGCGACCGCGCCAAGGACTTCCTCACCAAGGCCGGGCTCTCCTTCGAATCGCTGCCCGGGGAGGCCCTGGTCACCCGCATCGGAACGGTCGAGCTGGCCGGCTGGGACGAGGCGCGCTACAAGGAGGCTCTGGAGCAGACCGGGTATCCAGCCGCGGTGGACAAGTCGCGGATCAACTATCCGATGACCGTGCTGATCCTGTTCATCCTGGTCCTCTACGTGACCATGGTCTACGGCCCGATCGCGGCATTCCTGGTGGAGCTCTTCCCGACGCGCATCCGCTACACCTCGATGTCGCTGCCCTACCACATCGGAAACGGCTGGTTCGGCGGCATGCTGCCGCTGCTCGCCACCGCCATGGTGGCCAGGGCGGGCAACATCTACGCCGGCCTCTGGTACCCGATCGCCGTCGCGCTGATGACCGTGGTGGTCGGCGCGCTCTTCCTGCGCGAGACCAAGGACCGGTCGATCAACGAGTAGCTGTCCGCGAGCTCTCCGCTGCTCAGAGCCTCCAGCGGGTGGCTTGACTCGCCCCCCGGACACTTCGTATGCTAAAAACTGAGGATCAAGCACATTCCTCAGATGCTGGATCGAGGCCTGGGGTTTCGTGAAGGGGCAGGTCCATGGGCAGAGCGCTCGAGTGGTGGAAATCACGGATTCGGCAGGCCTCTGAATTCACCGCGAGGTGTCTCGACGGCAGGCTCGTGCCGTACGACGACGAGGCTCTTTTCGATCTCAGCTTCAACGAAAATCCGTTGCGGGCCTCCCCTGCAGCTCTGCGGGAAATGGCGCGCCTGCTGCCCTATGTGCATCGTTACCCGAACGTCTCCTCTCCTCGCTTGACGGCCGCGCTTGCCGCCCGCTACTCCATCCCCGAGTCGTGCATCGTCGTGGGTGCCGGCGTGACCCAGCTCTGCAGCCACATCGGCTATGCGTTGCTCCCACCCGACGGCAACGTCGTCCTGTCCCAGGGGGCGCTCTTCTCCTACTTCTTCACGGACTCCCTCTTTGGTACCGGCCCGCGCGTGGTTCCGCTCCTCGGCGACCTGCGGCAGGACGTGCCGGGATTCCTTCGGGCCATGGACGAGCAGACCCGCCTCCTCTTCATCGCCTCGCCCAACAATCCGACGGGACTGGAGATCGGCGAGCAGGAGCTGCGGGTCGCTCTGGAGACCATCACGCCCGAGACAGTTCTGGCGCTCGATCAAGCCTACATCCACTATCGGGAGGCGTATACCGATGACCGGTGGCCGATCGCAGAGGCAGCGAGCCGGCCGAATCTCATCATCCTGCGGACCTTCTCGAAGATCCATGGGCTCGCGGGGATGCGCGTCGGCTTCGCAGTCTGCGCCCCGCCGCTGGCGGAGAGGATCAGGACCGTGCAACGGCATATGGACCCGAGCACCGTGACATTGCTCTCCGAAGGGGGCGCGATGGCTGCGCTCTCCGATCAGGAGCATTTCGATCAGAGCCGTCAGCACGTCCTCCGGGAGCGGGCGGAGGCACTCGCCGCCCTGCGCCGGCACGGGATCGCTTGTACGGAAAGCCAGGCGAACTTCCTTTTCGTCAACGTTGGCAATTGCGAGGACGAAATTCTGAAGACGAGCCGCCAGGGGGGGTTCCTGGTCA
>DASUNJ010000332.1:0-10514 GCA_036277235.1 Thermoanaerobaculia bacterium
CAGCTTGCCGAGCAGACTCTCCTGGGTGACGAGGACCGGCACCCGCGCGTCCTCCAGCATGAAGGCGAGCCGCTCCGCCGGATAGGAGGGATCGAGAGGGAGGTAGGCACCGCCGGACTTGAGGATGCCCAGTAGCGCCACCGGCAGATCCGCCGTGCGCTCCAAGAAGACACCCACCGGCACCTCGGGGCCGACGCCGTACCGGCGCAGGCGGCGGGCCAGGCGATTGGCCCGTGCATCCAGCTCGGCGTAGGAAATCCCCGAGCCATGGAACACCACGGCTTCGGCGTCCGGCGTTCGCTCAGCCTGGAGCTCGAACAGGCGCTGGATCGACAGAGACGGTGAGAGCTCCTCGGCCGTGTCGTTGGCCTCCACCAGGAGCTGGTGCGCCTCGGCCGCGCCGAGCAACGGCAGGTCGGAGAGCCGGCGACCCACGGCCCCCTCCGCGCCGGCCAGGAGGTTGCGCCAGTGACCCAGCAGCCGGTCCACGGTGACGGCGTCGAACAGATCGGTGTTGTAGTTGAGCGCGGCTGCCAGGCCCGCGCTCCCTTCCTCTACCGTCAGGCTGAGATCGAACCGTGCCGTCCCGCCCTGGAAGTCCACCGGCTCCAGATCGAGGCCGTCCAGCTCGCACAGCGGCGCATAGGCATTCTGCAGAGAGAGCTGCACCTGGAACACCGGACTGTAGGAGAGATCGCGCTGCGACAGCAGCTCCTCCACCACGCGGGCGAACGGGACGTCCTGATGGTCGTACGCTCCCAGGGTGGTGGCCCGGACGCAGCGCATCGCCTCCCGGAGCGTCGGATCGCCTGAAAGATCGGTGCGCAGGACCAGGGTGTTGATGAAGCAGCCGACGACGCTCTCCAACTCGGGGCGGGTGCGCCCGGCCACCGGCGTTCCGACGACCAGGTCGGCGCGGCCCGTGTGACGGAGGAGCAAAGCGTCGAAGGCGGCCAGCAGGGTCATGAACAGGGTGCACCCTTCCCGCCGCGCGGCCCGTCCGAGCCCAGCGGAAAGGTCGCCGCCCAGGGGGAGGAAGCGGGTGTCGCCCCGGAAGGTCTGGACCGCCGGCCGCGGCCGGTCCATGGGGAGATCGAGGACCGGCGGGCTGCCCGCGAGCTGGCTGCGCCAGTAGCCGAGCTGCTTTTCCAAAGTCTCGCCGCGCAGCCACTCGCGCTGCCAGACCGCATAGTCGGCGTACTGCACCGGCGGCGCCAAAAGGTCGGGACGCGAGCCCGCCGAGAGCGCCGGCAGGAGCGCCGCAATCTCCCGCAGGAGGACGCCGAACGACCAGCCGTCGGCCGCGATGTGGTGCATGCCCAAGAGGAGAGCATGCTCGTCCCCGGCCAGGCGCAGCAGGGCGGAGCGCAGGAGCGGCCCGCGGGCGAGATCGAACGGCCGCGACGCCTCGGCAGCAGCCAGGCGCTCCAATTCGGCGCTCCGCAGCGCCGGCAGAACCGCCTCGAGGTCGACAACCGAAAGGTTGAGGTCTCCAGCGGGCTGGATCACCTGCGCAGGAAGGCCTTCCACCAGCGGGAAGACAGTGCGCAGCGCTTCGTGGCGCCGTACCAGCTCGCGCAGACTCTCCGCCAGAGCGGCGACATCCAGCCGCCCGGAGAGCCGTACGGCCGAGGGGAGGTTGTAGGCGCCGGCCGCCCCCTCGAGCTGCTCCAGGAACCAGAGGCGCTCCTGGGCAAAAGAGAGGGGAAAGGAACCCTCCCGCGGCAGCGGCCGCACCGGCGGCGGCGGGACGCCGAGGCCGCGCGCCTGGCCGATCGCCTGTGCGAAGGCCTCCAGCGTGGGGTGCTCGAAGACGGCGCGCAAGGGGATTTCTACTCCGAACAGCTCGCGCGCACGGGCCACCAGGCGGGTGGCCAGCAGAGAGTGGCCGCCGAGATCGAAAAAATGGTCGGACGAGGCCACCGGCCCGATCTTCAGCAGCTCCGACCAGATGCCGGCCAGCAGCTCCTGGACGGCACCCTCCAGGGGGGCACCGGCGGTTTCCGTCGCCTCCCTTTCAGGAGCAGGCAAGCGCCGGCGGTCCACCTTGCCGCTCGGGGTCCAGGGCAGGGCCGGCAGCGTCATGAAGACCGACGGGACCATGTAGTCGGGGACCCGCTCGCGAAGGAAGGCCTGCAGAGCGGCAATCAGCTCGCGCGGCTCGCACTGGGCGCCCTCCACCACCGGGACCACGTAGGCCACCAGCCGGCGGTCGCTCCCTTCGTCGCGAGCGACCACCACTGCCTCCCGGACCGCGGGATGGCTGCCCAGCAGCGACTCGATCTCCCCCGGCTCCACGCGGAAGCCGCGGATCTTGATCTGGTGGTCGGCGCGACCAAGGAATTCCACCTCGCCGTTCTCCCTCCACCGCGCCAGATCACCGGTCCGATAGAGGCGCGCGCCGGGCTCTCCCCCGTAGGGATCCGGGACGAAGCGCTCGGCGGTGATGTCCGGGCGGCCTACGTAGCCGCGTCCGAGCACCGAACCGCCGATGTATAGCTCGCCGGGCACGCTGACCGGGACCTGCCGCAGATCGGCCCCGAGCAGCTCGATCGTCGCATTGGCGACGGGATGCCCGATGGTCGGCAGCGCGGGCCACGAAGCAGGGGAGCCGTCCAGGAGGAGGGCGGTAACGACGTGGGTCTCGGTGGGTCCGTAGTGGTTGTGCAGGCGGCACCCCGGCAGCGCCTCGAACCACGCCCGCACCGCAGCGTTCACCTGGAGCTGCTCACCCGCGGTCACCACCTCGCGGAGCGCGGTACACGCCACCCCCGCGTCCTGCCAGGCCACCGCGAGCTGCTGAAGGGCTACGAAGGGGAGGAAAAGGCGCTCGATCCGCTCCCGGTCGAGGAAGCGCAGCAGGGCGACCGGATCGCGCCGCACGTCCTCCGAAACCAGCACCAGGGTCCCTCCCAAGCCCAGCGTGGAGAAGATCTCCTGGCACGAGACGTCGAAGCTCAGGGGCGAGAACTGGAGGGCGCGCGCCGCCCCTGGGAGGATCGTCCGTTCCTGCCACTCCATCAGAGAGGACATCACGCCATGGCTCATCGCCACACCCTTGGGCCGGCCGGTCGAGCCTGAGGTGAACATGATGTAGGCGAGGTCGTCGGGGCCGACCTCCACACCTAAGAATGGCGCGCCGGACCGCGAGGCGATCGCCTCGGCGTCGGCATCCAGCCGGATCACCGGAACGCCCGCAGCCGGGAGAGCCGCCGCTTGCCTCTCCTGAGTGACCAGGGCGCCGATCCCCGCGTCGCTGGTCATCAGGGACAGCCGGTCCGCCGGGTACGCGGGGTCCAGCGGCACGTAGGAAGCGCCGTTCTTGAGGATGGCCAGCAGTCCGACGATCATCTCCGGCGAGCGCTCTACGTAGAGGCCCACGGGCCGGCCGGGCCGGACTCCCAGCGCCTGGAGGTGCCGGGCCAGACGGTTGGCGCGGTCTTCCAGCTCGGCGTAGGTCATCGAACGGTCCTCGAAGACGAGAGCCGCCGACGCCGGCGTCCGCCGCGCCTGCCGCTCGAAGAGCTCGTGCAGACCGACGGATCCAGTCCGCTCCGCCCGAGTGTCGTTCCACGCGCGAATCTGCCGGGTCTCGGCCTCGGTCAGCATCGGCAGCTCGGACAGGCGCCGGTCGGGTTCGGCCACGGCGGCCTCCAGCAGCTGCCTGAGGTGCCCTGCGAGCCTCTCGATCCGCTGCGGATCGAACAGGTCGGCGCTGTACTCGAAGGCGCCGACGATCTCGCCGCCGGTTTCCACCAGGAACAGGCCGAGGTCGAACTTGGCCGTGCCGTTGTCGATCTCCAGGGGCTCCACCGTGAGCCCGGGGATGCGCAACGCCGGACGCGGCGTGTTCTGGACGGCGAAGAAGACCTGGAACAGCGGCGACTGGCCGAGGGCGCGCTCCGGCCGCAGCTCCTCCACCAGCTTCTCGAAAGGGACGTCCTGGTGGTTGAAGTCCTCGACGGACGCGTCGCGCACCCGTTGCAGGAGTTGCCGGAACGTGGGGTCCCCTCCCAGGTCGGTCCGCACCACCAGGGTGTTGACGAAGAAGCCGATCAGCCCCTCGATCTCGAAGCGGTTGCGGTTGGCGATCGGAGAGCCGACCGTCACGACATCCTGGCCGGTCCACGCTCCGAGCACGGCGGCGAAGCCGGCCAGGAGGGTCATGAACGAGGTCGCCCCCTCACCCTGCCCCAGTGTCGCGAGCGCGGCGGCCAGCGGGGAGGGGAACGCGAAGGAGAGCCGGCCGCCGCGGAAGGTCTGTTCCGCCGGACGTGGCCGGTCGGCCGGGAGCTCCAGGCTCGGGAGCTGGTCGAGACGCCGCCGCCAGTAGGCCAACTCTGCCTCCAGCGCCTCACCCGACAGCCGCTCCCGCTGCCACGCGGCGAAGTCGGCATACTGAAGGCGGAACTCGGGGAGGACCGGCTCCTGCCCGGCCGAAAACGCCTGGTAGGCGGTCACCAGTTCCTGCACCAGAACGCCCACAGACCAGCCGTCGGAGACGATGTGATGCAGGGAGAGGAGCCAGAGGTGCTCCTCGTCGGCAAGGCGCACCAAGCTGGAGCGCAGCAGGGGCGCGCGGGAAAGCTCGAACGGCTGCAGGGCGTCCTGCCGGGCCAGGCGCTGGGCCTCGGCCTCGCGCTCCTCATCCGGGAAGCCGCGCAGGTCGACAACCGGCAGGGGCAGATCGAGCTCCGGCAGCACCACCTGGACGGCGTGGCCCTCCAAGGTGACGAAGGAGGCGCGCAACGCCTCGTGGCGCGCGATCACCGCGGCAAAGCTGCGCTCCAGGGCTGCCACGTCGAGGCGGCCGCGGATGCGCAGGACCGAAGGCACCACGTAGAGCGGGCTCCCCGGCTCGAGTTGATCCAGGAACCAGAGCCGCTGCTGGGCAAAGGAGAGCGGGAACGACGCGCGGTCGGCCCGGGGCTCGATGGTCAGCGCCTTCACCGGAGCGGCGGCGCGCTTCCTGCGTAGGCGCAGCTCCAGCAGGGCCCGTTGCTCGGGCGTCAGCTCGGCGATGGTGCGTGAAAGATCGCTGCTCATAAAGACTCCGTGCCGTTCGTAAGCTCTTCATCCAGGAGGAGGGACAGATCCTCCGGGGAGAGGCCCTTCAGCTCTTCGAGGAGCTGCGCCATCTCCTCCCCGTCTTCTTCGGCGGCCTGCATCTGGGTAATGACGAGGGACAGTTCTCTGACGGTAGGATGCTGGAACAGGCTGCGCAGGGACAGGTTTTCGATCTGGAACGCCAGACGGGCTCTGGATACGAGCTGGGTCGCCAGCAGGGAGTGCCCGCCGAGCTCGAAGAAGTTGTCGTGGACTCCCACCCGGTCGTGGCCGAGCAGTTCGGCCCAGAGGCCTGCCAGGGTCTCCTCGGCCGGGGTGCGCGGAGCCTCATAGCCCTGCCGGGGAGAGGAAGCGGCAGCCAGCGGATCGGGCAGGCGCCGGCGGTCCACTTTGCCGTGGGGCGTGCGCGGCACTTCCGCGATCCACACGCAGGCGGATGGCACCAGGGTCTCGGGCAGGCAGCCCCGCAGAAAGGCGAGGAGGTCCGCCTCGGACGGAGACTCCCCGCCGGACGCCACCCACCAGGCGACTAGGCGGTGGGCGCCGGGCGCGCCCCCTCGCAACGCCACCACGGCCTCGCGCACGGCCGGATGAGCGGTGAGCGCCGCCTCGATCTCGCCGGGCTCGATGCGCACGCCGCGCACCTTGACCTGGCTGTCAACGCGGCCGGCGAAGCGCAGCCGCCCGTCCGGCAGGCGGCGGACGAGGTCGCCGGTCGCATACAGCCTCCCACCCGGCTCCCCGGCGAAGGCATCGGGCACGAAGGCGGCAGCGGTGAGGTCCGGCCGGCCCAGGTACCCTCGCGCCACGCCCGCCCCGGCCAGGTAGAGCTGGCCGACGGCGCCGAGCGGGACCGGGCGGAGGCCGCGGTCCAGCACGCAGGCCCGGATGCCGTCGATCGGGCGGCCGATGGACGGCTCCTCCCCGGGCGCCACGCGGCCAGCCATGGCGTTCGAGGTCACCTCGGTCGGGCCGTAGAGGTTCCACAGCTCGACGCCGGGCATGCGCTCGAAGATGCGGTCCGCCAGATCGCGCCCCAGGGCCTCGCCGCCGAGGAGGGCGGCGCGCAGGGCGATGCCTTCCGACGGCCACCCGGCCAGCAGCGCCTCCAGAAGCGCCGGCACGCAGTTGATTCCGGCATGGCCGTCCCCGTAGAACGCGGCCCGCACGGCATCAGGGTCCAGGGCCTCGTCATCGCCGAGCAGCCGCACCGCCTCGCCCCGCAGCAGGGGGGAGAAGAGCTGCTTGAGTGCGGCGTCGAATGTCAACGGACTGATCGCCGGCAGGGTCCGCACCCCGGCCTGCTCCAGGACGCCGCCGATCCACCGCAGGTAATGGGCCAGGCCGCGGTGGTGGACAGCCACACCCTTGGGCCGGCCGGTGGAGCCCGAGGTGTAGAGCACGTAAGCCAGGTCCGCGGGGTCCGGGCCGCGCTTCAGCGCCTCCGCCGACTCCCCGGCGAGGGCCTCCCGGTCGCGGTCGAGGCAGATCCGGAGCACGCCGGGCACCCCCAGCACGCCGGTGAGCCGCTCGCGGGAGATCAGCACGGCCGCCCCCGCGTTCTCCAGGACCCAGGCGATGCGCTCGGCGGGATCGGCGGGCGAGAGCGGTAGATACGCGCCCCTCGCCTTGAGGATGCCCAGGGCACAGACCAGCCACTCGGGCGAGCGCTCCAGGCAGAGGCCAACCCGCACGTCCGGCCCGACGCCGAGCCGGGCGAGCCGTTGCGCCACGCGGTTGGACCAGATGTCCAGTTCCCGATAGGTGAGCCGCTCGCCCGCGAAGAGCACGGCCAGCGCTTCTGGCACTCGCGCCGCCACGGCCTCGAAGAGATCGGGCAGCAGACCGGGCTCGCCGGCGCGCTCCGTGTCGTTGCTCTCGACGAGAAGGTGGTGGAGCTCGGCCGGGGGGAGCATCTCCAGTTCCGAGAGGCGCCGGCCCGGGTTGGCGGCCGCGGCGCGCAGCAGCGCCAGGAGGTGGCCGGCCAAGCGCTCCACCGTGACGCGGTCGAACAGGGCGGCGTTGAAGTGCAGGCTGCCGGAGATCCCCGCCTCGCCGTGATCGGCGAGCGACAGGCTGAGGTCGAACTTGCTCGCGCCGGTCCCGGTCTCCACCGGCTCCACGTCGAGACCGGGCAGGCCGGGGCCGGGCCGGACCGCAGGCTGCAGCGCCAGCATGACCTGGAACAGCGGCGTGCGGCTGAGGTCGCGGCGCGGACAGAGCTCGTCGACGAGGCGCTCGAACGGCAGATCCTGATGGTCGTAGGCGCCCAGCGCGGCTCGCCGCGTCCGGGCCAGCAGGCCGGCGAAGGTCGGATCGCCCGACAGGTCGCCGCGCAGCACGAGGGTGTTGACCAGACAGCCGATCAGCTCTTCGCTCTCGGCCCGGTTGCGGTTGGCGATCGGCGTGCCCACGCAGAGGTCCTCATCGCCGGAGTGGCGGGCGAGCACGGCCTGGAACGCGGCCAGGAGGACCATGAACGCCGTGGCCCCGTGCCGCCGCCCGAGCTCTCGAAGCGCCCGGCTGTCGACGGCGGAGAGGGCCACGGCGACCTTGCCGCCAGCCTGGGCGGCTGCAGCTGGCCGCGGTCGGTCCGTGGGGAGGGCAAGGGCCTCCGGCGCTCCTCCCAGCCTCTCCCGCCACCAGGCAAGCTGCCCCGCCAGGATGTCCCCCTCGAGCCAGGACCGCTGCCACGCCGCGTAATCGGCGTACTGCAGCGCCAGGTCCGGCAGGGGCGACGGCCGGCGCTCCGCAAAGGCGCGGTAAAGCTCGGTCAACTCGCCTACCAGGATTCCGAGCGACCAGCCGTCGGCCACTATGTGATGCAAGGTAAAGGCGAACAGCCGCTCGTCTTCACCGAGGCAGAGCAGGGCGGTCCTCCAGAGTGGCCCCGCGTCGAGATCCATGGGCCGATGGGCCAGCTCCCGCAGCCACCGCTCCGCTTCGCCGCGCGCCGTGTCCGACGGCGGGATCCGCAGATCCACCCGGACGAGACCCAGGGGCGGCGCCGGCAGCACGATAGGCTCCGGCCGCCCATCGAAGGCCGGGAAGACCGTGCGCAGCCCCTCGTGACGGCGCAGGACCTCGGCCCAGGCCAGCTCCAGGGCGGCCTCGTCCAGGCGCCCGCGGAGCCGCAGCACACCGGGCAGGAGATAGGCCGAGCCCCCCTCGTCCAGGCGGTCGAGGAACCAGATCCGCTCCTGAGCGAACGAGAGGGCGAGCCGGCCGCCGCGGGGGACGGGGCGTAGAGAAGGCGCGGGCCGCTCGCCGCGAGCCCGGGAGAGCCGCTCCGCCAGGGCGGCCACGGTCGGCGCCTCGAAGAGCCAGAGCAGCGGAACCTCCGTGCCGAACGCTTCGCGCAGGCGGGAGGCGACCCGGGTGGCCAGCAGCGAGTGACCGCCCAGGTCGAAGAAGCTGTCGTGGAGGCCGACCCGCTCGATTCCCAGGACCTCCTGCCAGATGCCGGCGAGGATCTCCTCCACGGCAGTGCGAACCGCGCGGTCGTCCGCAGCCGGCAGCGGCGCCACCTTCAGGAGGGCCAGGGCGCGGCGGTCGGTCTTGCCGTTGAGCGTGCGCGGCATGATCTCCAGCAGACCCAGGCGCGAGGGAACCGCGTGCGCGGGAAGGCGCTGCCGCAGCCACGCGAGAACCTCCAAAGGCACAGGCGCCGCGCCGGGCTGCGCGACGGCCCAGGCCACAAGCCGCCGGATGCCGGACGGGTCGGCCTCGGCCAACACTGCGGCCTCCTCCACCTCGGGATGCCCGGCCAATACCGCTTCCACCTCGCCAAGCTCGATCCGGAAGCCGCGAACCTTCACCTGGTGGTCGCCCCGGCCCAGGTAGTCCAGCCGGCCGTCGGGGAGAAGGCGCGCCAGGTCGCCGGTGCGGTACTGGCGGGTTCCCGGCTCCACGTCGTGCGGGTCGGGCACGAAGCGCTCGGCGGTGAGGTCGGGGCGGCCCAGGTAGCCGCGGGCGAGCCCCGCGCCGCCGAGCCAGACCTCTCCGGGAGCGCCGAGGGGGACCGGGCGGAGGGCGGAGTCGAGGACGAAGGCCCGCCCGCCCGCGATGGGCCGGCCGATGGTGGGCGGACGCTCATCGCCGGGCTCCAGCCGCACGCCCGTGGAGTAGGTCGTGTCCTCGGTCGGTCCGTAGAGGTTGAAGACCCGCACGCCCAGGGCGTGGAGGTCGCGGGCGAGCGGCGCCGGCAGGGCCTCGCCCGCCAGGTTGACCGTGCGCACGGACGGCGGCAGGCCGCCTTCGCGCAGCAGCTCGGCCATGGCGGAAGGCACCGTGTTCACCAGCCGGACCCCGGAGGTCGCAGGCAGCGCGAGCGCGTTCTCCGCCAGGATCACCGTGCCACCGCAGCAGAGAGGGGCGAACAGCTCGAACACCGAGAGGTCGAAGCAGATCGACGTGGCGGCGAGCACGCCGGCGAAGTCCTCGGTCTCGAAGACCGAGAGCGCCCAGCGCACGAAGGCCACAGCAGCGCGGTGCTCGATCGCCACGCCCTTAGGCCGGCCGGTGGAGCCGGAGGTATAGATGACATAGGCAAGGTTGCCCGAGGCGACTGGGACCGGCGGGACCGGCGCGCAGGGCTCCTCACCGGCTTGGTCGCCGTCCACCATCAGGACCGAAGGCGCGAGCCCGGCAAGCCGAGGAGCAAGCGCCGGCTCCGTCAAGAGCACTGTCGCCCGCGAGTCGCCGAGCATCCCCTCCAGGCGCTCCTGTGGGTAGGCGGGGTCCAGGGGAACGTAGGCGGCCCCGGCGCGGAGCACGGCCAGGAGAGCCACCACCAAGTCCGGCGTGCGCCCGAGGCAGACGCCCACGCGCCGCTCGGGCCCGGCACCCAGAGCGCGCAGGCGGGCGGCCAGAAGCTCCGAGCGCTCGGCCAGCTCGAGGTAGGTCAGGCGCTCGTCGCCATGAATCAGGGCCACCGCCGAAGGCGTGCGTCCGGCCTGGGCCAGGAACAGCTCGTGGAGCAGCTCCGGTTCAGAGGCCGCCAAAGTGGTGTCGTTCCATTCGACGAGGATCTGATGGCGCTCCCCTTCGCCCAGGAGCGGCAGGTCCTCCAGAGCCAGGCCGGGCTCGGCCGCCGCCGCCGCTAGGAGGGCACGGAAGCCGGCAACGAAGCGGCGGATCGTGGCGGCGTCGTACAGGCCTGTGGCATAAGTCCAGGTGAGACCCAGACCACCCGCCTGCGGCACGGCCGTGAGCTGCAGGTCGAACTTGGCCGTGCCCGTATCCCCCCCTTCCAGCTCGACCGGCGCCAGGGTCAAGTCGCCCAGCCTCAGGTCCGCTCCCGGCGTGCTCTGCAGGGCGAGCAGAATCTGGAACAGCGGCGTGCGGGACAGGTCCCGCTCGGGGTGCGTCTCCTCCACGACGCGCTCGAACGGCACGTCCTGGTGGCGGTACGCATCGAGGCAGACCTCCCTCGCCCGCTCCACGAG
>DASUNJ010000333.1:0-12212 GCA_036277235.1 Thermoanaerobaculia bacterium
TCACCCTGGAAGACGGTCTCCTGGTGGGGCGCGCCCATCTCGGACCGCCTGCGAGCATGATGAGGCCGGTGATCGAGAAGAAGATCGCCGCCGTCATGAAGAAGGCCGCGGCCTGACCCTTCCGAACGCGCTGCTCGCCCACGCCGCTCGCCATCCCGAGGACCCCTGGCTGTTTCACCCCGAGGGCTGGCACTGGCCCTGGTGCTCCTGGAAGCGCCTGGCCAACGGAGCGGCCTCCTGGGCCGGGACGCTCACTGCTCTCCCCCCCGGCACTCCGACCGCCTTCCTCTGGAATCCCCATCCCCCGGCCGTCGCCCTGGACCTCGCCATCCAGGCCGCCGGGCTGGTCTCCGTCCCGGTGACCGATCCCGGCCAGGCCCGGGAAAGGGGCGCCCGCGCCTGGGCAGGGCTGGCCGGATCGGCGGGTCCCGAGGTGCTGGAGCACGTCGCCCTTCCTGCCTGGCATTCGGCGTCGGAGTCGGAGAGGGACGCGGACTTCCCCAGCCGTCCCGCCGGAGGAGTCATGGTATCGGGTCCCCGGGAGGTCTCCCAGGAGGAGCTGATCGCCACGGCGGACCGCCTGCAGGAAGAGATCGGAGGAGAGGGAAGAGAGATCGCGGTGGCCGGCCGCGCTCCCGAGCGCTGGGCCGACCGCGCTTTCTTCTCCTGGGCCACGGTACACGGCGCCGCCGTCCTGCTCGCCCCGGACCCGTCGAGCCTGATCGGCTCGGCCGTCTGGGCGAGGCCGACCGTGTTCCAGGGCACCCCCGCCGAGCTGAAAGCCCTGCGCCACGCCGTGGAGCAGGAAAAGCCGCCTTTCTGGGACCGCAGGGCGGGCCGGTTGCCGTTCGGGAGGTTGCGGGTGGTGCTCTGCGAGGAGCTTGCGGAGGAAGAGCGGCGCTTCTGGGAGGGGCGGGGGGTGCGGGTAGGAGCCCTCACCCTCTAACCCTCTCCCATCGCACTCCCATCTAACGGTGATCCGCGCTCGGGTCTTCGGTGCCGCCGAATGCCCCGAACAAGGGCTTCACCGTCAGGTCGTACTCGCACTTTGCGGGATTGACGATGCGGGTGCCCGTCGGGGAAGTGCTGTTGGCAAAGACCCAGTACGTGAGACGGCCGGTTCCGACACGGGTGCTCAGCGGGAGGGTGTACGCGAGGCCTGGGAGCGAGGCTCCCGAGTAGGGGGGCAGCGTAAGAGGTCCACCCAGAGTGGCGCTCAGAAGCTCGCCCGGAAGGTTGAAGGGGAGATCGTCCCTCATGACGATGTAATAGAACGTCCAGGTCAGGCCGGTGAGGTTCTGGTAGGAGGGCGGCAAGGGGAGCTGGCCGCCCGGGCGGAGGACGAGGGTCTTGACCCCCGTGAAGCCGCAGGAAGCGTCGGGCTGTTGCCCGTGGTCCGCTCGCGCGGACGGAGCGCTGAGCAGCAGCGCCAGCCCTGCCAGGAGGGCGGCGAAGATCGTGCGGCGAGCTTTGATTCGTTGAGCGTGGATGTCGACGTACATGGTTGGCTCCTTTCAGGAGGCTGACCAGGAGCGTTGTTGCTCTCTGGGTTACAACCATGACTGCCGGCTGGGGCTTGTTTATCTCACCGAGGGGGCGCGACCTCACCCCCTGACCCCCTCTCCCATCGCACACCCACCCGACCGGGAGAGGGGGGACGCTGGCGGTGCCGCTATGGCTCGCTCTTGCCTCCTATGACCGCTGAGCGTTCCCCTCTCCCGGGGGACGGGTGTGCGATGGGAGAGGGGCCAGGGGTGAGGGCCTCCCTTGCCGCACCGCGACGTAGGTGGTATAGATCCCCCGAGAGGAGATCGTCATGGCTGACACCCCCGCGAACACCGTAGACCAGCCCCCCGCGCCCCTGCGGCCCCCCAACCGGGCTTCCGCCCTGGAGGAGATCACCGAGCGCGCCGATACTGTCTGGACGCGGGGTAACGGAAAACCCGTGAAGGTCCAGGTGGCCGCGCGCCGGGAGCTCAAGGGCCCGCGCGGGAGGATAGCCATCGTCGACGGCTGCCGTACCCCCTTCATCAAGTCGGGCACCGACTTCATGAACATGGACGTGACGGACCTCGCGAGCATCGCCGCTGCCGAGCTGGTGGCGCGCTCGGGCATCGATCCCGCGGAGATCGACCTGTCGATCTTCGGCGTGGTGGTGCCCGCGCTCAACGCTCCGAACCTGGGTCGGGAGGTGGTCTTCCGTACCTCGCTGCCCGTGCAGATTCCCGGCGTGACCGTCAACCTGGCCTGTGCTTCCTCGACCCGGGCGCTCACGTTCGGCGCCGCGGCGATCCTCTCGGGCGAGGCGGAGGTGGTGCTGACCGGGGGCGCCGAGTCGCTTTCGAACGTGCCGATCCAGTTCTCGCGCAAGGCGGCGCGCACGTTCATGGAGCTCAATAAGGCCAAGACGCTGCCGGCCAAGATGGGGGCGATCGGCAAGCTGCGGCCGGCCGACCTCGCTCCGGTGGCGCCGGCCATCGCCGAATACACCACCGGCATGTCCATGGGCGATTCCGCGGAGAAGATGGCCAAGGAGAACGACATCTCCCGCCGGGCTCAGGACGAAATTGCGCTCATGTCGCACCAGCGCGCCGCCGCCGCCATCGCGGATGGCCGGTTCGCCTCCCAGATCGCGCCGGCCTTTCCGCCGCCGCGCTACGACAAGGCGGTCTCGGTCGACAACGGCGTGCGCGGCGACAGCTCCATGGAGGCGCTGGAGAAGCTCAAGCCCGTGTTCGACCGCCGCTATGGCACGCTCACGGCCGGCAACTCGAGCCCGCTGACCGACGGCGGCGCCGCCGTGCTGCTGATGAGCGAGGAAAAGGCCAAGGCCCTGGGATTCACGCCGCTCGGCTACCTGCGCTCCTATGCCTTCACGGCGCTCAACCCCGGCGACCAGCTCCTGCAGGGACCGGCCTATGCGGCCCCCGCGGCGCTCGACGCGGCCGGCGTGAAGCTCTCGGACATCGACCTCGTCGAGATGCACGAGGCCTTCGCCTCGCAGATCCTCTCGAACATGAAGGCCTTTGCCTCCAGGAAGTTCGCCAAGGAGGAGCTGGGGCGCGACGAGCCGATGGGAGTGATCGACTTCGAGCGCTTCAACGTGACCGGCGGCTCGATCGCCATCGGCCATCCCTTCGGCGCGACCGGCGCCCGAGTCACCACCCAGGTCCTCTACGAGCTGCGGCGGCGCAATCTGAACCTCGGCCTGGTCACCGTCTGCGCTGCCGGGGGCGTCGGCTTCTCGATGGTGGTCGAGCGGGAGTAGGGGCACCCTTGTGGGCATAAGCGCTAACTTCGCTGCCTTGGAGAAGGAAGAGCCCCCGGTAGGGGCGACATGAATTAGCCCGGCACGTGAGTGCCGGGTAATGAAGTCGCCAAAACGCCCGAAGCCCCGGTAGGGGCGACATTCCTCCCTCATGGGGCTTGCGCCCCACATGTCGCCCCGTCCGGGGCTCGGACTGTTTCGGAGCTCCGTTACCCGGCACTCACGTGCCGGGCTAATTCATGACGCCCCTCCCGGGGCTTGGCAAGCAAAGTTAGCGCCGCCCCTACGCTGACGGCACCCGCAGCCCCAGATGCCTGACGAACGGCTCCGCGGTCGCCGGATCGGTGAGCAGCGCCATGCCGTGCTCCAGGCAGTAGGTGGCGAGGAGGCAGTCGACGCCGTGGACCTCGATCCCCTTGGCCAGCAGGGAGTTGTAGTGGATGCCGCTCTTGACCGCGAGGTCGAAGCCTCCGAGATCCACCTGCCAGAACTTCCGCAGCGCCGCCTCGGCTGCGCGGCGGTGCCTCTCCTCGCGCATGGCGTAGAGCACTTCCGCGAGGGAGAGATCCGCCACGGCGAGGGCCGAGCGGCCGAGGAGACGGTCCAGGAGGTCCGTCTCCTTCGTGACCACGCCCGCGAAGTAGTCGAGCCAGACCGGCGCGTCAACGAGAACCTGCACGGCGCCTCCGCTTCGGGGTCTCCGGCTCTTCCCACACGAGCTTGCCCCGCAGCTCGCGCACGCCCGCCTGCTCGTGCAGACGCACCAGCCAGCGCAACGCCTCCTCCATCACCGCCTTCTTCGTCTTCAAACCCGTGAGCTGCCACGCCTGCTTGAACAGCTTCTCGTCCAGATCCATGCTTGTGAACACGCATTCCTCCTGGGGAGTCCCCGGTCATATAACTTCCTGGAAGATTTATATGGATGCCGCCCCCATTATATATCCGGACACGGTGGATATATGAAAGAGTCCCGCTTCTCTCGCAGACGGGGGAGATCCATATATCTAGAGCGTCCAGATAATGGGTAGAGGGCTCCTTTATATATCCGGAGAGAGCGGGCATATGGATCGAGCCAGTCTTATATACCGGCCGAGGAAAAACAATGGGTAGACACCCCGGGCATATGGGTAGATATAGCTACCCATTGGTTTTGCCTTCAAAACGCCCCCTCCTCGCGGCCTGCTAAAATTCAACCCCATGACGACTCCACACGCCGACGCCGCGCGCCGGGCCGCTGCCCGGCTGGCTCCCGATCTCGGCTCCGACCTTCCCGCCTTCACCGAGCGCGCTCTCGCCGGACAGGAGAGGATCGCCCCGCGCCGGAGCTTCGACGCTGGCGCCAGCCTCGCCGTCGCCGCCTTCCTGGTGAGCCTCGCCCAATTCGGGTGGCAGATCTACCGGGACCTCAAGGAGGACCGGGAGAAGAGGGAGGAGGCGGACCGGCGGCAGATCCTCCAGGTGCTGGTCCGCCGCATGCGCCTCTCCCTGGACGCGCCGCAGGGTCTCTCCGTGCAACAGCGCGACCGGCTCCTGGAGGTGGTGGCGGAAGAGATCCTCATCTCCGGGGAGCCCCCTTGCCCACCCGCCTGATCGTCCAGGAGAACGCGGGCAGCGTCCAGGTGCTCCTGGACCGGGAGGGGCAGATCATTCCCGAAGCCTTTGGGTCGGCCAATCTCTTCGAGTCTCCGTTGACGGCCGAGGAGTGCGAGGACCTCCGCTGGTACTTGGAGAACTACCTGGAGACTCCTTTCGCGGTCTACCAGGATCGGGGGGCCGCGATCTCCGAGAAGATCCCGGTCTGGGGGGAGCGCCTGTTCAGTGCGATCTTCGGAACCGGCAAGCCGGGCCGGGACGCGTACCTGAACGCCCGCGCCGCCGATCCCTGCGAGCTGTGGATTGCCTCGTCCTCTCCCGCCTTTCTCGGTCTCCCCTGGGAGCTGCTCAAGGATCCGGACCGGCCGAGCCCGCTGGCCGTGGAGCTGGCCGGGATCAACCGCACCCTGACCGCTGCCATGTCCGCCGCGGACCTCCAGCCGGGGGAGCGGTTGCGGGTGCTCCTGGTCATCGCCCGTCCCTACGGCCGGGGAGACGTGCGCTACCGCACGATCGCCCGGCCGCTCCTGGAGCGCCTGCAGCCCGTGGCCGGCGAAGTGAGCCTGGACGTGCTGCGTCCGCCTACTTTCGCGGATCTGAAGCGGAAGCTGGCGGAGGCGCGCGACGAAGGGGAGCCGTATCAGATCCTCCACTTCGACGGCCACGGTGACTTCGGCAAACGGCCGTTGGGCGGAGGAGGGGGCTCCCTGCGCTACGAGCCGGCGTCGCAGGGGTATCTCGTCTTTGAGACCGAAGCCGGCGACGACGACCCTGTGTCGGCGGAGCAGATCGCGACGCTTCTCGCGCAGGCACGGGTTCCGCTCCTGGTCTTCAATGCCTGCAAGTCGGGACGGGTCGAGGAGGGCACCGGTCCGGAGTCGGCCGTGGCCACGCGGCTGCTGCAAGACGGGGCTGCGGCTGTGGTGGCCATGGGCTACACGGTCTATGCGGTGGCGGCGGCCGAGTTCATGGCTGCCTTCTACGAGGCGCTCTTCGCGGGTAAGACTGTCTCCCTGGCTGTCGCGGAAGGCCGGCGCCAGCTCCACAAGGCCGATCTGCGGCCGAGCCCCAAGGGACCGCTGCCGCTCGACGACTGGCTCGTGCCCGTCTGCTACGCGCGCCGGGAGCTGGCATTCCCTCAGCTCCGCCCAACGCCTGCGCGCCCCCCAAATCTCTCGCTGGCCGAAGCTCTGGCCGGGATGCGGAAGGCTGGTTCAATCCAGGAGGGAGTGCACGAAGAGGGGGACCTGTCGCCCGAGGGCGGCCGGTTCTTCGGACGGGATGCCGAGTTCCAGGAGCTGGAAAAGGCGCTCCGCTTGAAGCATGTGGTCGTGCTCCATGGCGTCGGCGGTACCGGCAAGACCGAGCTGGCCAAGGGCTTCGCCCGCTGGCTGCGCGATTCGGGAGGGCTGGACCGGTCTGATCTCGTCTTCTTCCACTCCTTCGAGCCCGGGGTCGCGAGCTTCGGGCTGGACGGCGTGGTCGCCTCCGTGGGGCTGCGCCTGTTCGGCTCCGACTTCGCCAGGCTCGGTCCGCAGGAGCGTCGGCACGCGGTGCTCGAAGCTCTGCGCCGCTACCGGATGCTTCTGGTCTGGGACAACTTCGAGACGGTCCACAGCCAGCCGGATCCCGACCGGCTCACCCCGCCGCTGGACGAGGCGCAGCAACGGGCCGTGCGGGAGTTTCTCGGCGAGGTGGTCGAGACGGCGCGGGGAGGGGTGATCGTCACCAGCCGTTCCGCGGAGGACTGGCTGGGGGAGAGCATCCATCGCCTGGAGGTAAGGGGCCTGGATGCGCTGGATGCCAACGAGCTGGCGGAAGCCCTGCTGGCGCCGCTGCCCCGGGCGCGGGAGCGGCGCAGCGACGCGGCGTATGCCGAGCTGCTGGAGATCCTGCGAGGTCACCCTCTGAGCCTGAGGCTGATCCTGCCGCAGCTCGACAGGGTCGCGAATGCCCGCGAGCTGGTCGAGGCCCTGCGCGGGGAGCGGGATCTTCCCGCCGGCTTCGAAGGTGGAGAGGGGAGGCTAAGCTCCCTGGGAGCCTGTGTCCACTACTCCTTCCGCCACCTGCCGGAGGAGGACCAGGACCACCTCCCGGCGCTCACCCTGTTCGAAGGGGTGGCGGACGTGGTTGTCCTGGCGGTTCTTTCCGAGGTGGACGGAGCCCCGGAGCGCTTCCGGGGGATCGAGATGGAGCGCTGGCAGCGTCTTCTCGAAAGGTGCTCGGGGCTGGGGCTCCTGACCCCGCTATTTGGGGCGGGCGCGTACCGCATCCATCCCGCCCTGCCGGCCTACTTGGCCGCGCTCTGGCGGCTGCGGGCAGGGGCGGCATTCCCCGAAGAGCAGGAGGCGGCGCGGCTGGCGAGCATCCATGCCCATGCTGAGCTGGGCGACTGGCTTGACCAGCAGATCCGGGGAGGCGACGCGGCCACCGCCATGTCCGTCCTGACGGCCGAGCGCAGGACCCTGGGACTGGCCGCGGCGGAAGCTTTGAAGAGGGGCCTGTTCGGGGACGCGCATTCGATTCTCGGGCCGCTCAATGAGCTCTGGAATGCACGCGGACTCGGGGAAGAGGCGCGCGCCTGGGTGGACCGCTGCCGCGAGCTCCTCGAAGACCGGCAGGGCCGGCCGCCGGGTTTGGAGACGCCGGCTGGAGCCTTGTGGCTGTTCATGGTGGGATCTCAAGCCAATCGCTTCTACACGATGGGGGCTCTGGACGAAGCGGAAGCCGAGTACGAGGCCAGTCGGCAGAGCCTGGAGAAGATGGGTGGCGAGGCTGCGCAGCGGAATCTTGCCGCCGCTTACCATCAGCTTGGAGTGGTGTCGCAGGATCGAGGCGATCTGTCCGGAGCCGAGACGTGGTACCGCAAGTCGCTGGAGATCACGGAGTCGCTGGAGAATCGGCCTGGGATGGCCATGACCTATGCTCAGCTCGCGCTGCTCGCCAAAGCCCGAAAAAGCTCCGCGGAGGCGCTGGACTGGACGGTCCGTTGTGTCGCCCTGTTCTCGGATTTCCCTCACCCGTCCACAGGCCCGGGACCGCGCAACCTCGCCCGGCTCACAGCGACTCTGGGCATGGGAGCCTTGGAGGAGTCCTGGCGGCGCTGCACGGGGGAGCCGCTGCCCGCGGCGGTGCGGGCGTGGGTCGAGGCGCAGGGCGGGGGAGAGTGAGCGGCGGGGCGCCCAGGAAGTTACCGCTCCAGGGCGGGGGTTCCTCCCCCCGGGGAGGGGGAGGGTTGGCTCTGGGGGGAGGCCAGGAGGGGGGCGCTCCGAGGTCGATGCGTTCGTGGCAAGCGCGTAACACCCCCCTCCTAGCCTCCCCCCGTTTCCAACCGTCCCCCTCCCAGGGGGGAGGGACCCTCCCTGGGACCCACCCTCCCTCGCGCTCATGACGGCCGCTTCATCCATGCTCTCGGGCACCCTCGTCCTCGACCTCTCCCGGCTCCTGCCCGGTCCTCTGGCAGGCCGGCTTCTTTCCGACCTCGGGGCTCGGGTGGTCAAAGTCGAGGAGCCCTCGCAGGGCGATCCCGTCCGCCAGGTGAGAGGGCTGGGCGCCCTCCTCCTCTCCGGAATCGAAAGCGTCGCCCTCGATCTCAAGGAGCCGGACGGGCAGGAAGTCCTCGGCCGTCTCCTGGAGAGGGCAGACGTCCTCCTGGAGAGCTTCCGGCCCGGCACTCTCGCCCGCCTCGGCTTTCCTCCCGATCTTCTCCGCGAGCGGTATCCGGGCCTGGTCGTCTGCTCGGTGACCGGCTGGGGACAGTCCGGTCCCTACGCCTCCCGCGCCGGGCACGATCTTACTTACCAGGCTGTGGCGGGCTCCCTCGCTCCGACCGCGAGCATGCCGTCGGTTCCGGTCGCGGATCTCATAGGAGCCTGGAGTGCCACCTCCGCCATCCTTGCCGCCCTCCTGGAGCGCCAGCGGACCGGCCGGGGACGGCACATCGACGCCGCTCTCCTGGATGCCGGGGTCCATGCGAACCTGGTCTCCTGGGCGATGGAGGCGGAAGGTCCGAAGGCGGTGGGGGAGAACCTGCCGCTGACCGGAGCGCTCCCGTGCTACCGCCTCTACCGCACGGCGGACGGCCGACTGCTCGCGCTCGGCGCGCTGGAGCCCCACTTCTGGCACCGGTTCTGCGACGCCGCGGGGTGTCCGGACCTCCGCCGCCGGCAATACAGCGACTCGCCGCGGGTCAAGCGCAAGGTGGAGGCCCTGGTGCGCGGCCGGACGCTCGCCGAGTGGATGGACCTCTTCGCCAAGGAGGACATCCCGGCCGAGCCGGTGCTCTCCGCGGCCGAGGCCCGAGAGCATCCCCAGGTGCGGGAGCGCGGCATGCTGTCCGAAGGCATTGGCTACCCCGCGCTCGTCGACGGCATCCGGCCCCGCGCGGGAGCCCACGTCCCAGCTCTGGGAGAGCACACGGATACCTGGCTCGACGAGTTGGGGATCCCCAGAAAAGGAAAGGGGATCGGCAAGCGCTTCAGTTGGAAGCGACTGCTTCGGCGGGCTCTGCAACGGGGGTCTTGAAGGCCGGGATCGGGGGCAGGCGCGCCGCGACCAGGAGCGTGAGGTCGTCCCGGATCGGCTCGTCGCCGACGTGGCTGTCGAAGGCCCGCAGGATGCGCTCGTGGACGGCGTGGGGCGAGCCGCCGGCCCGGGTCAGGTGGGTGATCCGCGGGTAGCCGAAGGCTTCCTTTCCCTGGGTGTCCAGCGCCTCGGCGAGGCCGTCCGTGAAGAGCAGCAGCAGGTCTCCCGGCTCCAGCACCGCGGAATCCGAGCAGATTTCCAGCGGCTCGCGCATGCCGAGGGGCAGACTGCCGCAACCCAGCTCCTCGATGGTGCCGTCCGCCCGCCGCAGCAGGGGGAAGGGATGGCCGGCGCAGACGTACTCCATCTCCCCGGTGGCCGGATCGAGCAGGGCATAGAAGACGGTCATGAAGGTCCGGTTCGTGCCCGTGCGGCAGAGCGTGCGGTTGAGCAGCCGGATGACGCGCTCCGGCGTGGGGTCCAGGTCGAGCGCGGTTTTCAGGGTGGCGTTGGCGATGGCCATGACCAGTCCGGCGGCCATGCCGTGGCCGCTGGCATCCCCGACGAGGAGGGCTACACGGCCGTCCGGCAGCGGCGTGAGGTCGTAATAATCCCCGCCGACCTCGTTCGCCGTGCGGTAGGAGTGGGCGAAGTCGTAGCCGGGGATGGGCGGCACGTCGTGGGGGAGCAGGTCTTCCTGAAGCTCCCGCGCCACATCCAATTCGTCGCGGACGCGGATGCGGTCCGCCAGCTCCAGCGCCAGGAGGTAGGCCATCATGGCAAGGCTCAAGCTGAACCAGAACGGGGAGAAGTCCACCACCAAGACCCTGACGCCCTCGTCCGTGATCACCTTCGGGTCTTGCACCCACCCGACGAAGAAGGCGAAGAGCGAGCCCGCGAAGAGGAGGCGCCGGGCCGGTGTGAGCTTGTAGGAGAGCCCGAGAAAGGTGAGCTTGGCGCGGTAGAAGAAGCGCCCGGCCTTGCCCTTGGGCTCGGGCATATCGTCGTGCCCGCGGGTGAGGACGGCATAGGCGCGGACCGCATCCTTGTCGAACATCCGGCGCAGGTCGCGGGTGTCCAGGCCCGCGGTGTAATCGCTGAAGAACCGCTCCATGCGGCTGATCAGCTTCGGTGGGCGGTCCTTCTTCTTGCTCTTCTTGCTCATCTCACGGCTGATACGAAAGCAGTTGATCAGAGTTTACCGGCCTCGCCGTCAGGTGCTCGATGGAGTTGGCGTAGTAGGCCAGGGCTGCGCGCTCTTCGGGCCGCTCGGTGAAGAGGCCGTCCTTCTCCTCCACGAGATGCCGCTGGGTGAGCATGCGCAGGCCGGCCTCGATGGCGTAGTCCTGGTCCTTGCGCGGGATGTAGACGTGGGCGCCGGCCGCCTCCAGCTCCTCCATGAGCCGGAAGGAGCGCGCCTTGACCTCCAGCTCGGAGAGCGGCTCGCCCGCCTGGAGGAAGACGGTCGCCACCAGCGGCACGGGCAGCACGGGGATGACCTCGCCGATCCTCTCCATGAGGTCGGCCCCCAGCCGTTCCAGCCAGACCGAGCGCTCTTCTTTCGTGAGGGACCGGAAGTCGACTCCGCGCCCGGCCACCCATTGCCGCATGGAGAGCGGCGTCCCGAAGTTGACGCAGGCATAGCCGAAGCGGTGCCAGCGGCTGCGCAGCATGAGCTCGACATTCCGCGCTACGAAGCGCAGGGTGGTGCCGAGAGCGGGTTTGCGCTGCGCGTCGGGCTGGACGTCGAGCAGCAGCGTGCGATCTTCCAGCACCCGGTCGTAGTTGATCCCCACGGGGATGAAGACCAGGTCGCGCTCCCCCTGGGTGTCGAAGCCGCGGAGCATGTAGTCGAGGAGCCCGAGCCTGGGTTTGCGCAGGCGGCCATCGCGGGAGAGCCCGCCTTCGGGGTAGACCGCCTGGGTGACGCCCGAGGAGGTGGCCATGTGGATGTAGCGTTCCAGCACCCGGCGGTAGAGCGGATCGCCCGAGTTGCGGCGGACGAAGTAGGCGCCGGTGGCGCGGATCAAGGTGTGGAGCGGCCAGATGCGCGCCCACTCGCCCACGGCATAGGAGAGGGCCGTGCGGTCCGCGGCCAGGTAGGCGACGAGCACGTAGTCCATGTTGCTGCGGTGGTTCATGAGGAAGACCACGGTCGACTGCGAGGCCACGGCGGCGAGCCCGGCTTCGTCGGAGAACCCGAGCCGCACGCGGTAGAGGAGCCGGGCCACCCGCCGCGAGATCCAGGTGCCGATGCGGAAGTAGAAGTAGGCGTTGAAGGCCGGGACGATCTCCTTGGCATAGCGCTCGACGCGCGCCAGGACCACCTCCCGGGGGATTCCCTCGTCGCGGCTGAGCGCCTCGCCCGCCTCCAGCACCTTGGGGTCGTACATCAGCCGGTCCACGAGGACCTGGCGCTTGGTGCGCTGGAAGGAGCGGATCTCGAGCTTGAGCCGGGCGTTGACCTCGTCGATCAACCGGTTCGCCCGCTGGCGCAGGAACCAGCGCACCCCCGGAACGAGCAGGCGGTCGAGCGCAGCCCACAGGGCCAGCGCGGCGAGGAGGAGGAAGAGCCAAAGCGGGAGGGTTATGGGGGATGTCACCTTTGTGGATGATACAGCCCCTCACCCCCTTGCTGCCTTGGAGAAGGAAGAGCCCCGGCAGGGGCGTCATGAATTAGCCCGGCACGTGAGTGCCGGGTGATGGGTCGCCAAAACACCCGAAGCCCCGGTAGGGGCGACATGAACACCCACGCCCGATATGTCGCCCCGTCCGGGGCTCGGAATGTTTCGGAGCTCCGTTACCCGCCCGGCACTCACGTGCCGGG
>DASUNJ010000334.1:0-2836 GCA_036277235.1 Thermoanaerobaculia bacterium
CAGATCACGACCAGCTTCGACGAGCTGCCCCAGTTCCCGTTCGAGGACTTCACCTTGAAGTTCCGCAGCGGCCCGCGGGCGCCGCTGGTCAGCCCGCCCACCTGCGGCACCCACGAGATTGGCATCGAAGTTGCCTCCTACGCGCAGCCGACCAAACCGGTGGACGCCTCCAACACCTACGAGGTGACCGAAGGACCGAACGGCACTCCCTGTCCTGGGTCCGCGTCCTCCAGGCCCTTCGCTCCCCGCTTCACGGCGGGAACCCTGAACCCGGTGGCCGGGGCCTACTCGCCCTTCCTCTTCCGGCTCGCGAGGGACGACTCCGAGCAGGAGCTCTCCCAGGTGACCACTGCCCTGCCTCCCGGCCTGGTGGCGAAGATCGCCGGGATTCCCTTCTGCCCGGAGAACGCGATCGCCTCGATCTCAGAGGCGGAGGGAGCGGGACAGGGTGAGCTCGCCACTCCCGCCTGCCCGCCAGCCAGTCAGATCGGCACGATCTCAGCTGGCCTCGGAGCCGGCCCCGGCCCCAACTACTTCGACGGCAAGGTCTACCTGGCAGGGCCCTACAAGGGCGCGCCGCTCAGCCTCGCGGTCGTGGCGCCGGGAATCGCCGGCCCCTTCGACCTCGGCAACGTGGTCGTGCGGGCGGCGATCCGGGTCGACAGAGAGACCGCACAGGTCACTGCCGTTTCAGATCCCTTCCCGACGATTCTGCACGGCGTTATCCTGCGGGTCCGCGACGTGAGGCTGCGGGTCGACCGCCCCCAGACGACGATCAACCCGACCAGCTGCGAGCCGATGGCCGTGCAGGGACAGGTCTCCGGCCTGGGCGGGGCGCTCTTCTCCACCCAGAGCCCCTTCCAGGTGGGCAGCTGCTCCGATCTCGCCTTCAGGCCGAGGCTCTCGTTCCGCCTCTTCGGCGGAACGAGGAGAGGAGCGCACCCGAGGCTGAAAGCCGTCCTGCGCATGCCGGCGGGAGGCGCCAACGTTTCGAGCGCATCCGTCGCCCTGCCGCGCTCGGAGTTTCTCGACCAGGCCCACATCGGCACCGTCTGCACGAGGGTCCAGTTCGCCGCCGACCAGTGCCCAGCGGCATCGATTTACGGCAAGGCCCAGGTCAAGACGCCGCTGCTCGACGAAACGCTCTCGGGGCCGATCTACCTTCGCTCCTCCGACAACCTACTGCCGGACCTTGTCGTCGCCTTCCGCGGCGGCAGGGTCGACTTCGACGTGGTTGGCAGGATCGACTCGGTCAGAGGGGGCATCCGCAACACCTTCGACTTCGTCCCCGATGCTCCGGTGAGCGAAGCCGTCTTCGACTTCCAGGGCGGCAAGAAGGGGCTTCTGATCAACAGCCGCAACCTCTGCAAGAAGACCTACCGTGCCCCCGCCAAGTTCGCGGCCCACAACGGCGGGAGGGTCACCCTGCGGCCGGAGATGAGGAACGGCTGCGAGAAGGCGGGCAAGGGCAAGCGACGAGGCAAGGCCAGGCGAGCGCGGTAGGGGCGGGGCCCCGTGCGCGGGCGCCACGATCCGATCCGGGATGCCTCTCGCGCTCGCGCCGCCCTCGGCGCCCGGCTGGAGCGCCGTCGTGAGGAGATAGAGCAGGCGATTCTCAGTCGCGTGCACGCGATCGCCGACCCGGCGGAGGTGACCGATCCGATCTACGCCGACGGCCTGCGCAGCGCGATCGCCGCAGCGCTCGAGTACGGCTTGCGGGTGATCGAGCGCAGCGAGGAGAACGCGCCGTTGCCCCCTCCCATCCTGCTCGCCCAGGCTCGTCTCGCCGCTCGCAGCGGTGTCGGCCTCGACACCGTCCTGCGTCGCTACTTCGCTGGCTACGCCGTCCTCGGCCACTTCCTCAGCCAGGAGCACGAGGCGGCCGGAGCTCCGCCGGGAATCGACCCAGCTCAGGTGATGGCGGACCGCGCCGCGGTCTTCGACCGCCTCATCGCCGCCGCCAGCGAGGAATACGCTCGCGAGGCGGATGTTCGCGGCCAATCTCCCCAGAAGCGCCAGGCCGAACGGGTCAGGCGCCTCCTCGCCGGTGAGAAGCTCGACACCTCCGATCTCGCATACGACCTCGAGAGCAGCCACCTCGCCGCGATCATCGTCGCGCCCGGCGCCGGACACATCGCTCGCGAGCTCTCCTCCGAGCTCGACTCCCAGCTGCTCTCCGTCAGCGTCGATGAGGAGACCGTGTGGGCTTGGCTTGGCGCCAGACGGCTGCTCGACCCCGGCGACGCCGAGTCCTTTTTGGCCGCCATTGACGGAAATCGTCTGACCGCCGCCGTCGGCGAGCCCGGCACCGCTCTCGCCGGCTGGCGGATCAGCCATCGTCAGGCCGCGGCCGCACTGCCGGTGGCCATGCGCAGAGGCAAGAGCGTCATCCGCTACGCCGACGTCGCCCTCTTGGCCTCTGCCTTACAGGACCGCCTCCTCGCCTCCTCGCTGCACCGACTCTACGTCGAGCCGCTGGAGCGCGACCTCGACGAAGGCGAGACCGCGAGACAGACCTTGCGCGCATACTTCCGGTCCGGTCGCAACGCTTCCTCCGCGGCTGCCGCTCTCGGGCTCAACCGCCGCACCGTCGCCAGTCGCTTGAAATCGATCGAGGGGCGAATCGGCAGCACCATCGAGGACGCCCTGCCCGACATCGAAGTGGCGCTCTGGATCGATGAGCTGGAGGGAGCAGGGTCCTAGCGTCAGGAGGGACCGGCCCCCGCCGTGGGCGGGGGCCGGTCCATGCGGGCTATTCGTCCGTAGAGAGCTTCCTCGAGCTTCCGTAGTTAGCGATGAACACAGGGTTGCTCCCGGGACAGCCATTTTTGACATT
>DASUNJ010000335.1:0-14554 GCA_036277235.1 Thermoanaerobaculia bacterium
CACGAGCAGGAGCCGGCTCTGTTCGGCGATCTTCTGCAGCGCACCCTCCGGCGTGGCCTGCTGTTCGATCGCTCCGCGTCCTCCAAAAGCCGCCTGGATCGCCAGAAGGCCGATCAATGCATAGACGACGCCGCGGGCCGCGTACCCGAAGCGGGCGAGCCGCTCGACCCATGGGTTGCGGACCGCGCTGCGCACGGCCTGCTCCGCCTGGTTCCCGGCGCTCCGGACCGTCCCTTCCACATTTGCCATGGCTTCTGCCTTTCCGGGGAACGAAACAGCCCCATGGGGAGTCGAAGAGAGCAAGGGGCATACCAGAATGCTAGACTTTCCACGGAGGCCCATCATGATCAAGCGAACCCTGCGCGACCCGCTTGCGCTGCTCTTGATATCCGCTCTCGGGCTGGGCGGTTGCACCCTCAACCCCGCCACGGGTTCCCACCAGCTCAATTTCTACGGCGAGGAGTCGGAGATCGAGATGGGACGGGAGGCCGATGAAGAGATCGTGGCGACCGTCGGCCTCTATGACGATCCGCTGCTCCAGGACTATGTCCAGGACCTGGGCATGGAGATCGCGGCGGCGTCCGAGCGCCCCGGCCTGCCGTGGAGCTTCAAGCTCCTGGACGATCCCTCGGTCAACGCCTTCGCCCTGCCGGGCGGGTTTGTCTACGTGACCCGCGGGCTCATGACCCACCTGGATTCGGAGGCCGAGCTGGCCGCGACGATCGGGCACGAGGTGGGCCACGTGACCGCCCGCCACGGCGTCAACCAGATGAGCAAGCAGATCCTCGCCTCCGTGGGCCTGGAAGTGGCCGCGATCCTCGACGACGACATCGCGGACTGGGCGTTCGCCGGCCACGTCGGGCTGGGCCTCCTCTTCCTCCAGCACGGCCGGGACGACGAGCGCCAGGCGGACGACCTCGGGCTGCGCTATGCCATGCGCGCCGGCTACGACCCGCGCCAGATGTCGGAGCTGTTCGGCGTGCTGGAAGCGGTCTCCAAGGTCGAGGGGGTGGGGCGCCTGCCGAGCTGGCTCTCCACGCACCCCGACCCCGGAGCGCGCCGCAAGCGGGTCGAGGAGAAGGTCGCCAAGATGGAGGGGGACTTCTCCAACGCCAGGATCGAGCGCGATTCCTACCTCGAGCGCCTGGACGGCATGGTCTTCGGCGACACGAGCGGGAGCGAGCAGCAGGAGGAGATGGAGGAGGATGTCGGCAGCTCCGCCCTCGTCGACGGCGATCCCGAAGCCATGAGCGCGCGCACTTCCCGCATCCGCGTGATCCGCCTGCAGGAGGACATGACGGTCGAGCAGTTCGCGGAGGAGTTCCCCTCGGACGCGCCGATCGAGACCGTGGCGATGATCAACCACGTGCAGCCGGGCGGGATGCTGAAAAAGGGTCAGCTCGCGAAGCGGATCGTCGTCGAATAGGGTTGTTCCACTCTCCGGTTCAGGCTGTCCTACACCTATGACAGCAACCGCGGAGCTCCCCGAGGGCGCCGCTTGAACCTGAGAAGGGAGTTACCCGATGATCCGCACGAAGCTCTCGACCCTGGCTCTCGCCTCGGTCCTCGTCCTTCCCCTCGCCGCCGCCGGCTGCTCGCAGGGCTCCAGCCCCACCGAGCCTGCCTTCGACGACGAGCTCGCGTCGGCCAGCTCGCTCTCTGCCGTGACCGAGGAGAGCAGGGGCCGCGGCCGCGGCGGCGACGACCGGAACGACGACAACGACAACAACCGCCGGCGTGGACGGGGCGGGCGGGGTGACGGCGGCGGCCGGGGCGGCAACGACGACAACAACCGGCCGGCGCGCAACGGCCGGGAGTTCGAGGGCGCCGTCGCGTCGGTCGGCTCCGACTCCGTGACGCTCGCGGGCGGCCTCCGCATCGTGGTCAACGGCGGCACCCAGTGGAGCGGCCGGGGCGATCTCCTCTCGCTCTCCGAGATCGCGAGCTCGCTCGCGGCCGGCAACGACCCGCGCGTCGAAGGCCGCGGCAATCGGCAGGGCGACGGCTCCATTCTTGCCTTGACGATCAAGGCCGAGCACGTCGGCGACTGATTCGATCCCCACTGGCACACAAGTTGCCTCGGCCCCAGGGCATGAGCTTCGACCAGACCTGGGGCCTGCTCGCGCGCAAGCTCACGTTGTGGGGGAGGGCGTTCATTCTCGCCCTGCCCAACTTCCTGCTCGCCGTCCTGACCGTCGTCCTCTTCTGGCTGATCGCCAGAGGCGCCCGCAACGTGATGAGGCGTCTGCTGCGCCGCATCTCCCACAGCGACCAGGTCACCTACCTCCTGTGCCAGATGGTCTACATCGCCGTGCTGACGGCGGGGACCTTCGCGGCCCTGGGCATCCTGGGGCTCCAGAAGACGGTCGCCTCGCTGCTCGCCGGAGCCGGCATCATCGGCCTGGCCCTCGGCTTCGCATTCCAGGACATCGCGGCCAACCTGATGGCCGGGGTCTACCTCTCGGTCCGCCGGCCGTTCCGCCGCGGCCACCTCATCAAGGCCCAGGACTACCTGGGCACGGTCATCGAGGTCAACCTGCGCTGGACCGAGATCCTCACCCCGCAGGGGCAGCTCGTGCTGATCCCCAACAAGCAGGTGTTCGAGAACCCGATCATGAACTACACCATCCGGGGCACCCGCCGGGTGGACATCACGCTCGGGGTCTCCTACAAGGACGACCTGGAGAAGGCGAAGCGGGTGGCGATGGAGGCCGTGGCCGCGGTGCCGGTCCGGTTGCCCGACCGGGAGGTGGAGCTGTTCTACGAGGAGTTCGCGGAGAGCTCGATCGACTTCACGGTGCGCTTCTGGATCAAGTTCGAGGCCCAGAAGGAGTACCTGGCGGCCCGCAGCGACGCGATCGTTCGTATCAAGCAGGCCTTCGACGCCGAGGGCATCACCATTCCCTTCCCCACCCGCACGCTAGGCTTCGCGCGCGGCGAGAATGCTCCGAATCCGCCCTTCCCAAGCTCGTCCCCCTGAGGGGATGCTCCGACCCCCCGTGCACTTGGAGCATATACCTGTTCCCGGAAGACAATTACTCTCTTATTAGGAGCATCCGAACATTTATGGAGGAGGCTGACAGTCGATTATGCTCCTAATTCATGAGTACGAGGCTCCCAGATGGACTCTTATGCTCCTAGTGCAGGTCTATATGCTCCTAAAATGAGGCCGTCGGCGCTTCGGGTAAGGGAATATGCTCCGAAAGTGCCTGTACTTGGAGCATGTCCATGGAGCGCGGGCAAGAAAAAATGGCACTTCGGAGCATCCGGGCGCGGGGGAGGGGCTGCGGAGGGTGCGGATGCTCCGAATCCGTTCAGGGGAGAGGGTCCGGATGCCCCGGGTGTAACATCCCTTCCGCTGCGCCGTACCAAGCTGCCAGAACGGAGGGGTCATGAAGCTGACCATCGAGGGCGTCGGTAAGCGGTACCGTGGGGATTTCTGGGGGCTGCGCGGGTTCAGCCTGGATTTGGGGCCGGGGGTGCTCGGCCTGCTCGGGCCGAATGGCGCGGGCAAGTCGACGCTGATGCGGATCCTGGCCACCATCACCCGGCCCACCGAGGGGCGGGCGGCCTGGGACGGCGCCGACATCGTGGCCCAGCCCGACCGGCTGCGCGCCGCCCTTGGCTACCTGCCCCAGGACTTCGGCGTCTACCCGAACCTCAATGCCGTCGAGTTCCTGGAGTACATGGCCGCGGTCAAGGGGCTGCCGGCCCGCGCGGCCCGCGGCCGGATCGACGAGCTGCTCACCCTCGTCAACCTCACCGAGGCGCGCAAGCGTCCGCTCGGCGGCTACTCGGGCGGCATGCGCCAGCGCATCGGCATCGCGCAGGCCCTGCTCAACGATCCCAGGCTGCTCATCGTGGACGAGCCCACCATGGGGCTCGACCCCGAGGAGCGGGTGCGCTTCCGCAATCTCCTCTCGGAGCTGGGCGGCGAGCGCATCGTCATCCTTTCGACCCACATCGTCTCGGACGTCGAGGCCACGGCCAACGGCATCGCCATCGTGGACGGCGGCCGGCTCCTGACGTACGCCGCGCCCGAGGATCTGCTGCGGCAGGTCGAGGGCCGGGTCTGGGGGTGGGTGCTGCCCAGCGGCGACCTGCCCGCGGCCCGCGAGCGCTGGAAGATCAGCAGCACGGTGCGCCGCGCCGACGGGGTCCACGCCCGCGTCGTCTCGGAGATGCCTCCGCCCGGCGCGAAGCCGCTGGCGCCCTCCCTGGAGGACGCCTATCTGCACGTGCTGGAAGCCCACCGGATCGAGCGCAAGGCGGCGGCGTGAGCAACCTGAGGGTGCTCTGGCACCTGATCCGGGCCGACTTCCTGGAGCGGGTGCGGCGCTACGGCTTCCTGATGACTCTGCTGCTCGCGGCCGGGCTCGGGTATCTGGTGAGCGTCGGGGGGATCAAGCTCTGGATCGGCACCGCGCGCGGCGTCTACGACTCCGCCTGGGTGGGCACGCTCACCGCCATGGTGGTGAACTCCTTCCTCTCCCTGGCCGGGTTCTACGTGGTCAAGAACGCGGTGGAGCGCGACCGCCAGACCGGAGTCGGGCAGATCCTGGCCTCGACCCCGATGTCGAAGCCGCTCTACACGCTGGGCAAGACGGCGAGCAACCTGGCGGTGCTCGGGGCCATGCTCGGGGTCCTCGCCGTCTTCGCGGTGGTGACGCAGTGGGTGGCGGCCGAGGACCCCAGCATCCATCTCTGGCCGCTCCTGTCGCCGTTCCTCCTCCTGGCCCTGCCCGTGATGGCGCTGGTGGCCGCGCTCACCGTGCTCTTCGAGACCATCCCCTGGCTGCGCGGCGGTCTCGGCAACGTGGCCTGGTTCTTCCTCTGGACGGCGCTGATGTCCATCCCCGTGGCCAACGAGGGCAAGACCCCGGACCTGATCGGGATGACCCTGGTCGCCCAGGACATGGAGGCCGAGGTGGACGCCCGCTTCGGCGACGCGGACCGCGGCTTCACGCTCGGCCACATCTCGAACGAGGAAGAGGCCCAGGTCTTCCGCTGGCAGGGGATGAACTGGACGCCGGAGCTCGTGCTCGGCCGCCTCTCCTGGTTCGGGCTGGCGGTGGGCATCTCCCTGATCGCAGCTCTGTTCTTCGACCGCTTCGACCCGGCGAAGGGACGGGTGCGTGTGCCAAAGCGGAAACGGAAAGGGAAGGAAAAGGAGGAGACGGCCCTCCCGGCCCTGCCCGAGCACGTGACGCTCACGCCGCTCGCGGTGACGGCAGGAGCCTTCCGCTTCCCCGGCGTGCTCGCCGCGGAGCTGCGGCTCGCGCTCAAGGGTCAGCCCTGGTGGTGGTACGCGGCGGCGCTCGGGCTGATCATCGCGGGGCTGACCGCGCCCGTCGGGGGGGTGCGCCAGATCGTGCTCCCGCTGGCCTGGATCTGGCCGCTCCTGGTCTGGTCGCCGATGGGCAACCGGGAGTCGCGCTTCGGCACGGGGGAGCTGCTGTTCTCGGCGCCGCACCCCGTGGGCCGGCAGCTCCCCGCGGTCTGGATGGCCGGCGTGCTCGTGGCGGCAGTGGTGGGCGGCGGAGTGGCCGCGCGCTATCTGATCGGTGGGGATTTCGCCGCTTTGGCGAGCTGGACGGTGGGCGCGCTCTTCATCCCATCTCTCGCGCTGGCGCTGGGGGTGTGGAGCGGGAGCAGCAAGCTCTTCGAGGCGGTCTACCTCTTCCTCTGGTACATCGGCCCGATGAACCGGACGCCGGAGCTCGATTACCTGGGCGCCACCGGCCGCGGCCAGCCCCTCGTCTGGCTCGCGGCCACGGCGCTGCTCGCGGCAGCGGCGGCAGCCGGGCGGAGGTGGCAGCTATATCGCGACTGATAAATGGCGACTGATAAGATGCCGCCCGCATGGCCCTGCCCCTGGAGACGCCCCGCCTGATCCTGCGCCGCTTTCGGGACGAGGACCTGGAGCCGTTCCTGGTCTACCGCAATCACCCGGAGGTGGCGCGCTACCAGAGCTGGCACCAGTGGACACGGGAGCAGGGGCTCGATTTCCTGCGCGATCAGCAGCGGGCGAATCCGGGCGACCTGGGCCGCTGGTTCCAGTACGCCCTGGAGCTGAAGGACGGCGGCGCGCTGGCGGGCGATTGCGGGATGTGCCTCAAGATCGAGAGGCCGCGCACGGCCGAGATCGGCTTTTCCCTGTCGCCCTTTCACCAGCGCCAGGGGCTGGCCTTCGAGGCCGTGTCGCGGATCGTGGAGCACGCCTTCCGGGAGCTGGGAGTGGTGCGGGTCGTCGCAACCGTGATCCAGGGCAACGACCGCTCGGCGGCCCTGCTCGGCCGGCTCGGCCTGAGCCATGCGGCGCCGGAGAGGGTCTGGTTCAAGGGCCAGTGGGCCGAAGAGCTGCGGTTTTCGCTGGAGCGCTCCGACTGGTTGCTGCGAGGGGCAGAAAGGACGTAAAGGACGTAAAGGACATAAAGGACTCAAAGGACAAAGCCCCCGGCCGGGTGTCCTTTTGGTCCTTTACGTCCTTTACGTCCTTTACGTCCTTTTCCGGGCCGCCGCCAGCAGCTCCTGCAGCCGCCCTGCCCGGGCGTAGCTCCCGCTGTCCGCCGCGGCCTTGATCCCAGCTCGAGCTGCTGCTTCAGCCTCTGCGGGGTCTCCGGCGAGCGCGGCTTCGGCGAGGGCTTCCGACGCGCGGAGCTGCAGGGGACGGTGCCCCAGGCGCTCCGCCTCGGCGTTCAGCTTGCGCAGCTCGGACAGGCGGCCGTCCAGGCTCGCCTGCACCAGGCGGGCGTGGAGCAGCACCACGACCGCGCCGCTCGCCTCGGCTTCGGAGACCGCCTCGGCGGCAGCCTTCCGGGCCGCTCCTGAATCCCCGTTCCGCTGGTGCCATTCGGCGCGGAGCCGGAGAAGGTCGGACCTCTGCTCGTGGCTGCCCTCCTGCGACAGGAGCTTCTCGGCCGCGTCCAGCCTCTTTCCCGCGTCGTCGAGGTTCCCCATCTCCAGCCGGGTCTCGGCTTCGGCCAGGGTGAACTCGGCCTGGCCGCGCAGGTCCTCCAGGTCTTTCAGGACGGTCAGGGCCTCCCCGAAGGAGGAGAGCGCGGCCGGGAAACGGCCCTGGAGCATGGCGATGCGGCCGATGTGTCCGAGCGAGGCGGCGGCCGCCTCCGGCAGCTCCAGCTCGCGGCTCTCCCGGAGGGCGTCCAGGAAGGACTTGAGCGCGGCGTCCCAATCCCCCTGGGCGATCTGGAGCATGCCTAGGTCCTGCTGCCCGTAGACGATCCCGGCCCGGTCGCCGGCGCGGCGGGAGAGCGCCAGCCCCTGGCTCCAATAGACCATGCCGTCGTCGAAGCGGCCGAGCAGGTAGCTCGCCCAGCCCACGTTGCGCAGGCTCTCGGCCAGGGCGAGCGGCTGGCCCAGCGGACGCCGGAGCTTCAGGCCGAGGCGGTAGTGCTCCAGCGCCTGGGGATAGCGGCCGCGCTCCTCTTCCAGGACGCCGAGGTCGTTGTGCAGCTCGGCCATGCCCGCGGGGTCGTCCAGCCTTTGCAGGATGGCCAGGGCCTCGCCGAGCGTCTGCCCGGCCTTGCCGTGGTCGCCCTGCACCATCTGGACGAAGGCCAGGTTGCGCAGGGTGGCGGCGTGGCTGCGCTCATCGCCCAGGCGGCGGTGGATCTCCGCGGCCTCGGCGAAAGAATCGAGCGCCTTGGCGGGCTCTCCGAGATCCCGCCAGGCGATGCCCATGGCGTTCAGCACCTCGGCGCGGCCGGCTTCGCTCCTCAGGCGGTTCTGGATGGCAAGGGCATGGACCAGATACTCGTCGGCCGCCCGCCGGCTGTCCCCGCCGAGGATCGAGGCCTTGGCGAGGAGGAACCAGGCCCGCGGATGGGTCGGGGCCTCCATCACCACCCGCCGGAGCGTGGCGAGCGCCGCGTTGAGGTCCCCCTGCTCGCGGCAGGCCTCCGCGAGCTCGATCCAGGCCTCGGTGTCGTAGGGGTGCCGTTGCACCAGTTGCCCGAGCAGCTCGCGGGCCTTTTCGGGCTCGCCGCGCAGGCGCGCCTCCAGGGCCTTCACCTCCCATACAGCGCGGCCGGTCTGCGCTCCCGGCGTGGCCGCGGCGCGGCTGGCGGCTTCCAGCGCCTGGCCGTGCATGCCCATGTCGGCCAGGGCGCGCGCCAGCCGCATCCAGGCCCGCGTGTAGGCAGGATCGGCGGTCACCGCCTTGCGCAGCTCCTCGACCGCGGCCCGCACGTCGCGCCGGAGCAGGAGATCGACCCCGCTCTGATAGGCGCGCAGGGCCGCCGGCGAGGCGGTCCGTTTCGGCACGGAGGCGGGCGGCTCCACGGCGAGGCGCTCGCGCAACTCGCGGCCGAGCGCGCCGGCCATGGCGAAGATTTCTCCTTCGCCGGCCCCTTGCGCCTGCACCCTGGCCGGCCCCGGCGGATGCTCCCCGGTCAGGTCCAGGTCCACCCGCAACCGGCCGCCCGCGGCCCAGAGCCGGCCCGCGACCAGGCGGTCGGCGTCCAGCATCTCGGCGAGGCGCCGGAGGTCGTCCGGGCCGAGCCGCCCGCCGGAGAGCCCCAGGTCGTGGAGGGTCTGGAAGACGCGGGAGCTGTCCACCACCCGCAGGGACGGGCTGTCCGCGAGATCGCTGGCGAGCATCTCGGCGAGGCCGCGGGAGATCCACGAGAGGTCGGGCTTGCCGGTCTCGTCCGCCAGCGGCAGCACGGCGACCGTGTGGCGGGGGACGGCCGAGGCGAGCACCGCGGGCACGAAAGGAGACGCGTCGGTCCGGGTTCGCTCGACATAGACCACCCATGCGGCTGCCAGCGAGGCCGTCGCGGCCAGCACGGCGGCGGCGCGGCGCGCAGCCGGAGGGAGCAAGAAGCGGCGGCGATGACCGTCCAGGGCGTCGATCAGCTCGCGCGCGTTCTGGAAGCGGTGGTCGGGGTCGCGCTGGAGCAGCCGGCGGATCACGGCCGCCAGCCAGGCCGGCACGTCCTCGCGCAGCGTCCGGATGTCCTTGGAGGCGCCGGTGAGGCGCTGGGCCAGGTCCTCGGCGGTCGAGCCGCCCTTGAACGGCAGCTCGCCGGTGAGCATCTCGAAGAGCAGGATGCCGAGCGCGTAGAGGTCGCTGCGCCCGTCCACCACCTCGCCCCGGGCCTGCTCGGGCGAGAGGTACGCGAGCGTGCCGATGACCGAGCCCGTGCGCGTGGGTCCGCGGTCGTGCAGCGAGCGGGCCACCCCGAAATCGGTGATCCAGGCGCGGCCCTCGCCGTTCACGAGCACGTTGGGCGGCTTGAGGTCGCGGTGGATGATCCCCTCGCGATGGGCGGCTTCGAGGGCCAGGGCGAGCTGCCGTGCAATACCCACGGCGCGGTCGGGGGAGAGCGGCCCGTCCGCGCGGAGCATCTCGCGCAGGGAGCGCCCCTCCACGAGGTCCAGGGTCAGGAAGAGATAGCCGCCGTCCTGGCCGATGTCGTGGATGCGCACGGCGTTGCGGTGCGACACCTGGCGGTTGAGCAGCAGCTCGCGGCGCAGCCGCGTCTCCACCCGGCCGTCGCCCGCCAGGTCGGGCCGCAGCACCTTGACCGCGATGCAGATGCCGAGCTCCTCGTCGAAGGCGCGGTACACGACCCCCATGCCGCCGCTGCCGATCCGCTCCTGGATGCGGTAGCGGCCGGCCAGCAGGTCGCCCGGCTCCAGCAGGCGACCATCGCCAACTGGATGCCAGGGAACGTCCGCTCCTGGCGTCGCCGTCGGGACGATCCGCTCGGTGGGCGCGTCATTCGAGTACGGTTGCATCACGGCAGCCCCGGCAATCCAAGATTGCTCTTCAGGCCCAGGCTGAAGCGCAGCGTCTCGCCGGCCGCCCGCAGTTGGCCGGCCACGTTGACCAGGTCCCGCGACGACCGCCAGACGTCGGGGATGGCGGCGCCGCTGTTGCTCGTGACCAGCGCGAGGAACTGGTTGGTCCTCGTGATGGCCAGGGTCTTGTTGCCCCCCTCGTAGGCGGAGCGGATCTGGCCTGCGAGCGTCGTCAGCTGGGAGAAGACGGCCGGATCGATGAGCGGCCCGTTGTCTTCGAGGGTGTTCTCGAGCCGCTCCAGCTTCTCCCGGATGGTCAGGCTGAGCGGCCGCAGGTCGACCAGGATCAGGAATTCCGAGAAGCTTCCCTTCTTGCCCCGGCAGCGGTAGCTGCCGCTGCCGACGTACTCGGTGATGTCCTCGAAGGGTTCGCCCAGGGACGCCCCATAGATCCGCAGCAGGGTGCCGGGGAGGTAGGGGAGGTTGTGGGTGTGGAGGGCGATCGTGACCGGGCCGCTGAACGAGAGCCCGCCGGCGGCGGGCGGCTCGATGCGGAGCAGCACGGGAAAGAGGGCTGGGACGGCCGCCTGGGTCAGGCGCGCCAGCAGGGTGGTGTCGAGAAGGCTGACCAGGGAAACGTCGAGGCCGACGTTCGCCTCGGTCAGGCCGACGACCTGCTCAAAGGCCAGGGTCAGATCCGCCCCGATGCCTCCGGGCAGCGAGATTTCGGCGCGCAGCTCGTTGCCGTCGACGCCGACGCCGACGATCCCCTCCGCCGAGGCATGGAGGGGAAGGAGCAGCATCAGGAGCGCGAGTCCGGTGAGGGACGTACGGCTGGTCATGGCTGTGCCTCCGGTGCGAGCACGCAGTAGTACGACCTTGATGTCTCAGCAAGGAACGCGCCAGTACATGCTGCCCGGACGGGCTACCCAGCCCCGCAGGTGAGCATAGGTGCCTCTTGAATGAGCATCCGTGCAGTTGAATATACTCCCGGCCATGCAGAGCCTCTGGAACGACGACGAAGCCGCGGGCTACGAGGGCGACCTCGGCCTGCGGGTCTACACCTCGCGTCTGCTGGGGCGGGACAAGTCCCTGGTGCTCCATGGCGGGGGGAACACGTCGGTCAAGATCCGCGAGCGCGATCTCTTCGGCGAGGAGGAGGACATCCTCTACGTCAAGGGGAGCGGGTGGGACCTGGAGACCATCGAGGCGGCCGGGTTCTCGCCGGTGCGCCTCCGGCCGGTCGTGCGGCTTGCCGGGCTGGCCGCGCTCTCCGACCCCCAGATGGTCAACGAGCTCGTCACCCACATGACCCGGGCCTCGGCGCCGACGCCCTCCATCGAGACCATCCTCCACGCCGCGCTGCCTTATAAGTACGTGGACCACACCCATGCCGATGCCGTGGTCACCGTCACCAACTCGCCGGACGGGGAGCAGCGGGTGCGGGAGATCTACGGCGGGTCGGTGGTGGTCATCCCCTATGTAATGCCGGGATTCGACCTCGCCCGCCTCTGCGCCGAGCGCTTCGCGGCCGAGGCCAGGCCGGAGACGGCCGGCATGGTCCTGTTGAACCACGGCATCTTCTCCTTCGCGGAGACCGCCCGGGAGTCCTACGAGCGGATGATCCGCCTGGTGGACCTCGCCGAGCGCTACCTGGAGTCCCAGGGGGCGTGGAGTCTGGGGCCTTACTCCGCTCCGCCGGTCCTGCCGGCGCCAACAGATCTTGCCCGGCTGCGGCGCGACATTTCCACGGCGGCGGGTGCGCCCATGGTCCTCGTCTCCCGCTGCGATGCCCGCAGCCTCTCCTTCGCCCGCCGGGAGGACGTCGGAACCCTCTCCCAGCAGGGGCCGGCCACGCCCGACCATGTCATCCGTACCAAGGCGATCCCCATGCTGGGGAGGGACGTGGACGCCTTTGCCAAGTCTTACAAAGAATACTTCGAGCGCCACCAGGTCTCCGGGAAGACCATGCTCGACCCGGCGCCGCGGGTGGTCCTCGATCCGGCGCTGGGCCTCGTGACCGCGGGCCGGACGGTCAAGGACGCGGCCATCGCCTGCGAGATCTACGAGCACACCATGGACATCCTGGAGCGGGCGGCGCTCCTGGGCGGTTGGCGGGCGCTGTCCTCCCGGGACCTCTTCGATATGGAGTACTGGGACCTGGAGCAGGCCAAGCTCAAGAAGGGAGGCAAGCCGCCGGCTCTTACGGGCGAGATCGCGCTCGTGACCGGCGCGGCCTCGGGCATCGGCCTCGCTTGCGTCCAGTCGCTCCTCGCCCGCGGCGCCGCCGTGGTCGGGCTCGACCTGAAGCCCATTCCTTTGGACCACCCGGGCTTTCGGGGGGTGGTCTGCGACGTCACCCGCGAGCCGGACGTGTGCAGCGCCGTGGCCGCCGCGGCCGAGTCCTTCGGCGGGCTGGACATGCTGGTCCTGAACGCCGGCATCTTCCCGGAGAGCCGGAAGATCGCGGAGCTGCCATTGGAAGAGTGGCGGCGGACCATGTCGATCAACCTGGACGCGAACGTGGTCCTCATGCGGGAGAGCCATCCGCTGCTCGCCTTGGCACCCAGGGGTGGCCGGGTGGTGGTGATCGGCTCGAAGAACGTGCCTGCGCCCGGCCCGGGTGCCGGCGCCTACTCGGCCTCCAAGTCGGCCCTGACCCAGCTCGCCCGCGTGGCCGCCCTGGAATGGGGAAAGGACGGCATCCGGGTCAACGTGATCCACCCGAACGCCGTCTTCGACACCGGCGTCTGGACCGAGGAAGTCCTGGCCGCCCGCGCTGCCGCCTATGGGATGGACGTAGAGAGCTACAAGAAAAACAACGTTCTAAGGACGGATGTGGCCAGCCGCGACGTGGCCGAGCTGGCCGCGGAGCTCTGCGGGCCGCTGTTCGCGAAGACCACTGGAGCGCAGATTCCGGTGGACGGGGGGAATGAGCGGGTGATTTAAAAGGCCCCTCACCCCCTGGCCCCCTCTCCCATCGCACACCCACCCGACCGGGAGAGGGGGAATGCACAGCAGACCGCATCTGGTTCCCCCTCTCCCGGGGGAAGGGAGGGCGATGGGAGAGGGGGTTAGGGGGTGAGGGGCTCCCGCCTGCTCAGCACCGCCACCAGCACCATCGCGTTCGGCGAGTCCGCGGAAACCACGAAGAACGGGTAACGCTCGTGAGGCCGCCAGACCGCGACCCGGTTCTGGCGCACGGTCACGGCGCCGATCTCGGCGAGGGGCACAGGGTGGTCGTGGGCGGGCGCGGAGAGGCCTTCAGGACCGAGAACCCAGTCCCAGCCCGTGATCGTCCCCCCAGCCTGAAGCTTGCGCTCGGTGACCTCCACCAGCCGCGAGAGCAGATGGACGAGCACGCCGCCCAGGCGGTCCGGCTCGCCCTTGGGGACGAAGTGCTCGAACCGCACCCGGCCCTGGTCGTTCGTCAGGGCCACCCGCCGCATCAGCCCGCCGTTGACGTCGCGCTCGCGCAGCTCGAGCACCTTCAGGCCGTCGAGGAGGAAGGTGCGCTTGCGGCCCCGGCTCTCGAAGAGCAGGCCGCGCTCGAAGGGCGTGAGGACGGCGCGCCGCGAGCGGCGGAGCACGAGGAACGCGGCCGAGGCCATGGCGAGCGCCGCTGTCGCCAGGCCGAAGAGCAGGAACAGGCCGAGACGGAGCGCGGTGGCCAGCAGGCCGAGGGCGATCCCGAGGAGGACGACCGAGCCCGCGTCGAACCGCAGCGGCTTCGGGCCGAGCACGAGGGCGGGCCCCTTCGGCGGCCCGAGATGCTCCCGGAGCTGGCTCTCCTGGACCTGACTTTCGAGAGACGACCGGCTCGCCAAGAGCTGCCCTCCTGCAACCTGGCCATTTTACCCCAGCCTCAAAGTGCGCAAGAATAGGCGGCACAAAGAAAGGCTCGAATGAAGAACTTCAATCTCGACGCCATCCTCGAGGCGATGCTCAAGGTGTCGGACCGCGTGTCCGACCTCAACTTCTCGGTGGGCCGGCCGCCTCAGGTGGAAATCGACGGCCAGCTCGTCGGCGTCAACTTCACCGGCTTCCCGCGGCTGACCCCGTTCCAGACCGAGATCATCGCCCTCCACATGCTGCGCGGCGACCGCGATCTCACGCGCACGCTGCTCCAGAACGGCTCCGTGGACCTTTCCTACTCGATTCCGGGCAAGACCCGCTTCCGGGTCAACGTCTTCTCGCAGCGCGGCACCTACGCCATCGTGCTGCGCGTCATCCCGGAGGGCATCCCGACGCTGGAGAAGCTCAGCATGCCCGCCGAGCTGCACAACGTGGGCAAGCTCAAGAACGGCATCGTCCTGGTCACCGGCCCGACGGGCTCGGGCAAGTCGACCACGCTCGCGGCCATCATCAACCAGATCAATCACGAGCACGCGTACCACATCATCACCATCGAGGACCCGGTCGAGTACATGCACCGGCACATCAAGTCGACGGTGAACCAGCGCGAGATCGGCTCGGACACGAAATCGTTCGCCCTCGCCCTGCGCGCCGCCCTGCGCCAGGCGCCCAAGGTCATCCTGATCGGCGAGATGCGCGACCTGGAGACCATCGAAACCGCCATGGAGGCGGCCGAGACCGGACACCTCGTGCTCTCGACCCTGCACACGATCGACACGGCCAAGACCATCGACCGCATCATCGGCGTCTTCCCCAAGGACCAGGAGGCCCAGGTCCGCACCCGTTTCGCGCAGTCGTTCCGGTACGTCATCTCGCAGCGCCTGGTGCCCAGGACCGGTGCCGGCCGCATCGCCGTGCTGGAGATCCTCAAGTC
>DASUNJ010000336.1:0-3148 GCA_036277235.1 Thermoanaerobaculia bacterium
GCTCAGGACCAGGAGGCGGCGGCCGTCCGGCGACCAGAGAGCGTCGGCCACGGTCCCCTCGAGGGCCGTCATCTGCCGGCGGTCGCCGCCGTCGGGGCGGACCGACCAGGCCTGATAGTCGCCCCCGCCGCGCTCCGAATAGAAGAGGATGCGCTTCCCGTCCGGAGACCAGCGCGGGACCCGGTCGCGCTCGGGGTCGTCGGTGAGCTGCCGCGGCTGGCCGCCGTCCACGCCGATCACGTACAGGTCCTCCTGCGGCAGGGACGTGTCGTACACCACCTGGCGGCCGTCCGGCGACACGTCGGCGAAGCGGACATTGCGCGAGCCCTGGGTCACCGGCTGCAGGATGCCCGACGTCCGGCCCGCCACCGGGTCGAAGGCGGCCTTCTCCAGGTTCGACTTGCCTTCGCGGGTGGCGTAGGCGATCTGCCTGCCGTCGCGCGCGATGCTCAGGAACCCGCTCCAGGCCGCGGGCGTAGTCAGGTCCTCGGGCTCCCCCTGCACCCGGCCCGATCGCTGATCGATGCGCACCCGCCATAGGGTCATGCTCCGGTTGCGGTCGCTGACGAAATAGAGGTGGGCACCGTCGGGCGACCAGACCGGATTCCAGTCGATGGCGCTGCCGTCGGTCACAGGCACCGACTCCCCGCCTTCCGCCGGGACGGTGGCGATGACGCGCGAGCCCGAGCCCGGGCGCAGCCCCCAGTAGGCGATGCGCCGGCCGTCCGGCGACCAGCTCGGCTGCACGGCATCGACCTCCAGCGGGATCTGCACGCGGGCGCCGCCCGCGACCTGGATGCGCCAGAGCTCGCTCGGGGCCGCGCGCCGCCGCCGCGGGTCCGTGACCCCCTCGGTGGCATAGACGATCCACTGGCCGTCCGGGGACCACTCCGGATCGTGCCCCTCCTGGGTCAGGCGGACGGCCGACTCTCCCGTGGCGCCCATGACGAACAGGCCGCCCCCTTCGCGCTCGGAGCGGAAGGCGACGCGCTGGCCGTCCGGAGAGACCGCCGGCTCGTCGTCGTCGAATGGCGAGTCCTCGGTGAGGTTGCGCGGGTTGCCGCCGCCCACCCGCTGCCAGAAGATGTCGAGATCCCCTCCCGCCTCCTTGACGTAGAGGAAGAAGCTGCCGTCCGGCGCCAGGCTGGGATGGCTCTCGCGCCCCTCCAGGTCGGTGAGCGAGTCGTTGGTCCGCTGCAACGGCCGGTTCCAGCCCATATTCAGCCAGCCGGTACCGCGCACCGCCAGAAAGCCCAGGATGAGGAGGAGAGCCGCCCCGCCGGCCAGCGCGGGCGCCCGCCACCAGGGCCGCCCCGCCGCCGGCCCGCCGAGCGGGACGCGGGTGAGCGTGCTCGTGACGCCGGAGAGAGCGCGCAGGTCGGCGATCACCGCGTCCAGGTTCGGGTAGCGGTCGCCGGGGTCCTTGGCGAGCATCTTCTTGACGATGCGCTCCAATTCGGGCGGCGCCTCGGGACGGAGCTTGCGCACCGGCTCGGGCTCCTCGGTGAGCAGCGAGTAGATGATCCCCTGGTCCGTGTCGGCGCGGAACGGCGGCCGGCCGGTGAGCATCTCGTAGAGGACTACGCCGAGCGACCAGAGATCGGTCCTCTGATCGACCTCTCCGCGCGCCTGCTCGGGAGACATGTAGGACGGCGTGCCCAGGCAGAAGCCGGCACGGGTCAGGCCGGCGGCGCCCGCCAGCTTGGCCAGGCCGAAGTCCAGGATCTTGACGATGCCGTCCCCGGTGACGATCAGGTTGGCGGGCTTGATGTCGCGGTGGACGATCCCCTGGCGGTGCGCCTTGGCGAGCCCCTGCCCGACCTGGATGGCGAAGTCGATGGCCTCTTCGAGGGGGAGCGGTCCCTTCTCGACCTTCCTCTTCAAAGTCTCGCCGTCGTAGGCCGGCATGGCTAGATAGAGCTGGCCGTCCTCGGTTTCGTCCACCTCGTGGATCGTGCAGATGTTGGTGTGCTCGAGCGCCGAGGCCGCCCGGGCCTCTTGAAGAAAGCGCGCCTTGGCCACCGGGTCGCGCGTCAGCTCGGGCGGCAGGAACTTGAGGGCGACGGTGCGCTCCAGCTTCGTGTCCTCGGCCTTGTAGACGACTCCCATGCCACCGCCGCCGATGTGCTCTTTCACCACGTAGTGGCCCACCGCCCGGCCGAGCATGCCACCGGGTTTGGCGGGAGAAGGCCGCGGAGGAAGATCTGGGGGCGGAGCGGCTGCCGCGGGCCGGGATGGCATGGAGAGCACCGTTCCGCCCTGCCTGGCGAGCTGACCGGTCTCATCCACCGCCTGCAGATCGGAGCGCATCTCGCCCGCCTCGGCGTAGCGGTCCTCGGGCCGTTTCGCCAGGGCGCGGGCCACGGCGCGCTCCAGCCCCGAAGGCAGGCCCGTGCGCCATCGGCTCAGCGGCGCCGGATCGCTCCTGAGGGCATCCGTGCCCGGAAAGGGATGGCGGCCGGCGATCATCTCGTAGAGGAGGACACCCAGGGACCAGAGATCGGCCCGCACGTCGGCCGGCCCACCCTCCAGGCGCTCGGGGGCGAGATACGAGCGGGCGCGCTCGGCCGCGCCGGGCAGGGAGCCCGCGCCGAAGCCCACGATCTTGACCCGGCCCTCCGGGTTGACCAGCACCTGCGTCGGATCGAGCGCGCCATGGACGATGCCCTCGGCATGGGCGCTGGCGAGACCTGCGGCGATCTGGGTGCCGATCTCCACCACCTGCTCCAGCGGGAGAGGCCCGTGCGCCAGGCGGTCGGAAAGGGGCTCCCCCTCGTCCAGGGCCATGGCCAGAAAGACCCGGCCGTCGTCGGTCTCCCCCACCTCGTAGACCGAGCCGATGTTCGGATCGCCGATCGAGGAGGCCCGCGACGCCTCGCGGGCAAAGCGCTTGCGGGCGGCCTCGTTGTCCACACCGCCGCCCTCCGGAAGGAGCTGCAGCGCGACGAGGCGCTCGCGCTGGAGATCCTGCGCCTTGTAGAGGTCGTCAACGCCGCCAAGGCGCTCGAGGACCCGATAGTGAGAGACGACGCTGCCTATCAACGGTGAGTGTCCTGAGTGGCCCCGCCCATAGCGCTACAAAATACGGTGAACGCAGGTCGTTAGTTGCCTGTGAGGTTAGAGTGTATCAGAGGGGGCCGGCCGGGTT
>DASUNJ010000337.1:0-17341 GCA_036277235.1 Thermoanaerobaculia bacterium
CCAGTTGGTCAGCGTCCCACGAGACACTGTATCGAGCCTCCGGATCTGTTGGGGGCATGTCGAATACCTCGGGCGCTGCCTGTGCGCCGCCGATTGGCGGGTTCGACGGCGTAGCACAGAAATAGCCTGCTCCATCTTCCACGACTCCCCATTCGCGCCATTTACCTAAGAAGCCGTTCGGTCCCGCTTCTGTTACCCATAAGCCGATACCAGTTCCATCAAGCACGATTGCACTCGTACGATTGTTTGAGGCCGTACTGATCGTAAGCACGGTTTCCTTAGAATCTCTCAGTACAAGCACTCCGGGGAAAACTGGATCCCGAGATGTAGGAGAAGGCTCTGATCCCCTCTCAATAGGTGCGCCAACGCGTTTGAAGTTCAGATCCGTAGCTCCGTAGAGTGGATGCCTATCTGTGTCGCCAGAGACTGCCAAGTCACCTGTAGAAGGAGAGCGGTCCTGAGGCCTGGTCGGCCAAAGCCAGAGATGGCCCTGGGAAGAAGAGCCGGCTTTGCTCCCACTAGTAGCCACAAGGGTCAGCAGATATTCGCCAGATCTGATCTCAGGTGCTTCTGCAGTCTGCTGGAGGCCGGGGATAGGCGGCGGGTTACCAACGTTGCAAGGGTGCAAGCGATTGGTAGCTGTGGGACTGAGCTCTCGACCGAACCCCAGGACTATTGCGCCCCACCAGCAGCGCTGCAGCTTGCCAGTCTCCGCCTCCTGGGAAGGCCCTTCAGCCTCTTGGTGCGAGAAAACAGCGACCAGACCGCAGGGAGCGGACAGCTGACGGGCCGGGTTGCCCAACGGGCACTGGTTACCCGTAAGGTAGTAGTACTCATCTGGCGCGGGTGACTGGGTTGGTGGCCCCATGATGCGGTCCACGGAGCTCTTCGCAAGGCCGAGGTGAAGTTGGTCGAGCTGGCGCGGCGCGAGGTGCAGTGGACCTTCGATGACGCACTCGCCGGGAGCCGCGCCGGGGAGGGACCGGCACGACGCGCACGCCATCGCGAGCACGAGCGTGGCGACGAAGATCGGGGTGCATAAGGCAGGTAGGGTGCGGCCGAGCGCTCTCTCCGTGATTCTTACAGTGGTCACTGGTGGTTCCCCGACGCCTAACGAGATGGCGGTGAGCGGCGGAACCGCGCCTTTTGCGGTTTCCGTCCGCTCGACCGCTCGGGTTAGCCGCCTTCCGATAAGCCTTTGTCCTTGACCCAAGGAGACAACTCCTTCGGTATGCTCTTGATGGGGTCTTGGGGATCAAAAACTCGATACAGCTTCCCCACTAAATCAGCATGCAGCGTGTTCAAGGTCCTATCCTTAAGCAGGCAGACAGGCTTCCTCAGGGCGAACATGTACCCTACTTCCAAGGCGATGTTTGGGTTGAACTCCTCCGTTTCGATCCTCTCAAACACTGCTACTCCAAAGCCACATCCCCAAATATACGTTAAAACATTGGAAAAAAGATCGTCGTGGTATTGCTTGCCATCGGCACGAACGACAGCGATTCCAAGAGGGTCTAGCGCTGCGCTGACACCTTCGAAGATAGCCTCGTGAGTCCTGGTCTTTCCGAACCTCATCATAAGGAAGGCCGCCTTGCGAGGGTTCGGATAGTCGACCCTAAAAGATTCAAGGCTCTCCACAATTTCGGGCGGAGCCTCATCACGCCACCGAGGAAGATCGAAGCTCTTCGCCTCAGGGAACTCTTGGCTCGGCAGCTCCCGAAAGATATGTGGCCTGTTGCTCTTAAGCCACTCTGCTATCTCACCAAAACCAACGACTATCCTAAGGTTTTCAGGACTGCGATCGAGAATGTGCTCCAGCGCCTCTCGGACGTTACGTGGATAGTCTTTGTCGCGAAAGAAGCAGCCCTTCAAAAGGCGAGGATGCCCGTTGATCCAGTCGATTGCGTCTGTGGCATAACCGAGCTCGCACCAAGTCTCCTCGGTGAGGGTTGCCTCCATCGCGCCTCGGAGCGCCCGGACAACCGTCTCGCGGCCCCTCTCGACCGGTGGCGCCTTAATCAGCATCGTACCTCACGTGCGGCTAACAGCCTATTTTGAACGTCACCTCAAGCATCCCCTCAAGCACCAAAGTTGCCAAACCGGGTCGCCGATGAAGGGAGTGCCATCTCTTTGAGTCTCCTGGCTCGGGGAATCATCCTACGCCGCTTCCTTAAGCACGTCAAAACTATCGACGGTGACGCATAAGGAGCCTCGGGACAGGGTGGCTTCGCGGCTCGGCCGACGCGCCGAAGCTGCCTCCCCAGGGAGGGTTCAGGAGTTATGCGACAGCCTCGTGTCGGATAAAGCCTCCCCGGGCGAGGAGGCTTCTACGGCGGATTGGTGATGTGTAAGTGCCCGCGGATCCCAGGTCTGGCCCGAACGCCTTGCTGAGGGGCCGATCATTGGAGACCTGGTCGACCACACCCGGCCACGACGGCCGAGATCCCTTCAGCGAGGGCTGGGTGGCGGTGCTGTCACCCCCCCGCACGACGGCGCCGGCCGCGATCCGGCCGACAGGGGCAGCGGTCCCCATCGTGCGAACCCTCGTCCTCGCGCCGCAGACCGCGGCCCGCATTGCAGAAACCCCTGCCTCTGAGCCAGAGACAGCGGTCCGCATCGTGAAAACCCTGGTCTCTATCGCAGAAACTCCTCTCCCTAGGGCAGGGGCAGGAGTTTTCATCCCAGAACCCGGATCTCCGCAGCGCGTACTGCGGTCCGCGTCGTGCGGACCCGAGTCCCTGAGGCAGAGGCAGCGGTCCGCATCGTGAAAACCCGGGTCCTTATCGCAGAAAGCCCTGCCCCTGAGGTAGGGGCAGGGCTTTTCATCCCAGGAACCCGGATTTCCATAGCGCATACTGCGGTCCGCGTCGTGCGAACCCGGGTTTCTGAGGCAGGGACTCGGGTCTTCGAGTCTCGTCTCCGTGTCCCTGACGTCCGGACCGCGGTTCCCGACGCGACAGGGCGGCCTGTTCATCTCCTGGAGGAGGTCCATGGAAGGGATGGCGCCGCTCCTGGTCTCTCCGCGCTCGTCCTTTGCCTGCGGAGCGCCGCCCTTCTTGTGCCGCTCTACACCGCGATCAAATAAGTCATCTTGAGGATCGCCTGGCGGTCGCGCTCCGTGCGCAGGCCCAGGGTGGGCGCGTCCCAGGTCTGGTTGAAGACCAGGAAGACGTCGGCGCCCGGCTTGTAGGTCCAGCCGATCCGCAGGTTCGCGGCGAGCAGCTCGGCGGCGTCGCTGAATTGCACGAAGGCCGAGGTGGCGAGGTCGGGCGTCAGGTTGACCTGCAGGCGCTCGCGGAAGAGGTTGGTGGTGAAGGCGCCGGCGGGCAGCTCGACCTGGTTGCGGTCCCAGCTCGACTCGATGCGCAGGAAGCGGCTCGGCCGCAGGCGGAGCGAGGTGCCCTGGGAGATGCGCTCGCCGTTGAAGAAGCCGCCGACCTGGTGCCACGCCTCGACTGAAACCGGCCGCGAGGCGTTGGTCTCGAACCAGAGACCCTGGTGGTCCCAGCGGTACTCCCCGGCCGGGATCACCACGCCGGGGCGGATCTCGAACGGCTCGTGCAGCCGCTCGTAGGTCTGCTCGCCGTAGAAGGAGAAGGCGTCGTCGCTCTTCGTCCGGAAGCTGAAGAGGTCGCCGCCGTAGTAGGAGGACTGCACCTCTCCCTCCAGGTCGGTGTAGATCTCGCCGCGCCCCTCGAAGTAAAGGTTTCGAATGCCGGGGATCTCCGGCCGCGGCACCCAGGTCACGACCGGAGCCAGGCGGCGGATGCCCTTGCGGCGCAGGAAGCCCATCTCGGATTCGAAGCCGTCGCCGATCTGAACGGCCTCCAGGTTCCAGCGCAGGGTCGGCCCGCGGTAGGAGGCGCCGGCACCGCCCGCCCAGTCCGTCCCCTGCTGCGGATCGTCGCTCCCCGCCCAGAAACCACGGACCTTGAGGCGCGAGTTTCCACTGCGCCAGTCGGCGTCGGCGCCGTAGAGGCTGCTCCTCCCCTCCGGCCCGTCGTGATGGGTGGCCACGACGCCCAGATCCGTTTGGCTCCCGACCCGCCGCTTGACGCGCAGCACGCCCCAGTTGTCGCCATCGCCATCCTCTCCCCCGGTCTGGGCGTCGAGCAGGCCGACGCTCCAGGGTCCGCTGCGGCCGGTCAGGCGCGCGCCGAATTCGATCGGAACCGGCTCCCCCTCCGGCCCGAGGCCGACCCGCCGCGAGAAGAAGGGGCGGAACAGCGGCGGGCCGTAGGGGTAGCGCGGTCCGAACTCGAAGATGCCGGCGTTCTCCAGGAAGAACTCGCGCTTCTCGGGCAGGAACAGGGAGAAGCGCGAGAGGTTCACCTGCTGCTCGTCCGCCTCGGACTCGGCAAAGTCGGTGTTGAAGGTCAGGTCGAGAGAGAGGCCGCGGCCCACTCCCCATTTCACGTCGAGGCCGGCGTCCTGGGCGGTGCGCATATCCTGACCGGAGGCTAGGTTCTCGCGGCCGGAGGCCACGGCGAACGGCTTGGCGCGCAGGTTGAGCCCGGGCGAGAGGCCGTCGAGCCCGGTCAGGCGGCCGGCCAGGGAGAAGCGCCACATGTCCCCCTCCAGGGGGATCGGCGACCAGTAGGCTTCCTCGTTCTTGCGCCGGATCATGCGCCGCACGTTGAGGCCCCAGTCGCCGCCGCCCGGGGCGAAGCGCAGGGTCGAGAACGGGATCGCCATCTCCGCGGCCCAGCCGTCCTCCGTGCGCCGGGCCGCGACCTCCCAGACGCCGTCCCACTCCATGTTGACGCTGTCGCCCTCGTCGTTGATCAGCCCCTCGGCGCGGGCGCCGTTGGGGTTGGTCTCGAACATGTAGCCGTTGCGCCGGTCGAGGAAGGTGTCGAGGAGGATGGCCACGGCGTCGTCCTGGAAGAGCGGGGCGTCGTTCCTCATCTCCTTGGCGGTGATGGCCCGCGGGTTCGAGTCGAGGGCGCGGATGGCGATGTAGAGTATGGCCGGAGTGAACGCCACCCGCACCTCGGTCGGCTCGGTGGAGGGCACGCCCGCGGCCGGCTCGCGCTGGGTGAAGCCGCTGGCGGCCGGGATCTGATCCCAGGCCGGCTCGTTGAGGAATCCGTCGAGGACGATACCGCCCTCGACGGGACGCGCTGCCAGGGTGCGCACGTCGGCAGAGAGCGATTCCGTAAACAGGAAGAAAGCGGTGAGCAGGGCGACGGCCAGACGCCAGAGCAGATCAGTGCAGGACATGGGAAGCTCTCCTCCGCGGAATTGCGCTCATGTGCTCGCGGCGCTCCGCCTACCCTCTATTCCAAGGCTTGGAGGGCTTCCCGATCTACACTTTCGCTGTAAAAAGAAGGTTTACATCTCCTTGACAAGAGGATGGCCGGCTTCTTGCACTGCCGCCGGGACATGTTCAACAACATCGACCTGAGAGAGCTCGCCGGTGTGTCCGGTCCCGAGCGGGCCTTCGTGAGCGTGTACCTGACGACCCCGGATTCCTTTCAGCAGCTCAAGCCGCGCATCGACAAGATCCGCGCGCTGCTGTCCGACGACCCTGTCGAGACCGAGCACTTCGAAGAGAACCTGAAGCTGGTCGAGGCCTGGCTGGCGGAGCACAAGTGGGAGACGGAGGGCGTCTGCCTGTTCGTCTGCTGGGCGCTCGACTTCGTGAAGGCGTTCCCCTTGACGGTCAAGGGCCAGGAGTTCATCTGGGTGGACTCCTCTCCCTACATCCGGCCGATCGCGGAGCTGCAGGACGAGTACGAGAACTTCGTGGTGGTGGCCGCGGACAACACGGCCTCGCGTATCTTTTTCGTGACCTCGGCGCGGGCGGACGAGGACGCCAAGGTGAAGGGGGACGTGAAGAACAACGTGAAGAAGGGCGGCTGGTCGCAGAAGCGCTACGAGCGCCGGCGCAGCAACGAGCTGATGCACTACGCCAAGGAGATCGTGGACATCCTGGCCGAGATGGATCAGAAGGAGCAGTTCGACCGTCTGTTCCTGGTCGGCTCGCAGGAGACGATGGTGGAGATCGAGAACGCTCTGACCGCGCCGCTCGCCGCGAAGCTCGCGGGCAAGCGGAGCGTGGATTTCAGCAGCGGGGACGATTCCATCCACGAAGCGGCGTTTGAAATGTTTTCGGAAGCCGAGCGCGAGGCCGAGGGCAAGCTCTGGGACCGCATCAAGGAGGAGTACTGCCGCGGCGGCCTGGCGGTGACCGGCGCCGACGAGGTGCTCAAGGCCGCGGCCGTGGGCCGGGTCGAGAGGATGGCCGTCACCCGGGACGCGAAGCTCCCCGGCACGCGCTGCCGCGAGTGCGAAAACCTGATCGAGGGCGAGCTGTCGAAGTGCAAGGTGTGCGGCTCCGAGGACGTCTTCAAGGTGGACCTCGTCAACGAGCTCGTGGAGCTGTTGGCCCTGACCAGCGCCGAGGCCGACTTCGTGGACCCGATCCCGGCGCTGACGGAAGCGGGAGAGGTGGCGGCGCTGCTGCGTTACTGAGAACTTGCTCCGGCCGGATTCGTAGAAGCGGTATGAAAATCAATCGACGGTCTCTGCTTCCCCTGATCCTGGCGGGTGCCTTCATCGCAATCGAATGCCCTGCCCAGCAAGCCGCTCCCTGCTCGGCCCCGCAGCACCGGCAGTTCGACTTCTGGTTCGGGGACTGGGAGGTGAAGAATGCGGCCGGAAACCTGGCCGGCACGAACCGGATCGAGAGCATCCTCGGCGGCTGCGCGATCCAGGAGAACTGGCAAGGTACCCGGGGGCCGAACGGCACGAGCCTGAACCTATACGCTCCCGACGGCAAGTGGCATCAGATCTGGGTGGACAGCCAAGGCAACCTCGTGGAGGTCGCCGGCGGCCTGGAGGAGGGGAAGATGGTGATGCGGGGGACCGCCCCATCTCAGAGGGAGCCCGGCAAGACCGTGCTCCGCCGGGCCACCTGGACGCCTCTCGACGGCGGGCGCGTCCGCCAGCTCTGGGAGGCGTCCTTCGACGACGGCAAGACCTGGACCGTGCAGTTCGACGGGATGTACTCGCGCAAGGGTTAAGGCAGCTCGACCTTCAATCGCGCGAAGCCTTCGCCCCTCTCCAGGTTGTAGCGCGCGTCGGTGATCCACACGGAGCTCTCGTCGACCTCGAAGAACGGGAAGCGGGCCCAGTCGAGGAAGATGGCGCCCTCCCTCGTGGCGGCGGCCTCGGCCACGCCGGGGAGGGCGTCGTTCCTGGGCACGTACAGCGGCTTTCTCCCGCGGAACTTCGGGGAGGCCAGCCAGTCCACCGTTCCCAGGTCATAGCCCTCTCCCGCGTCGGACACGATCTCCCTGCGGAACGGATTCACCGGCACCGGGCCGGCCATCATCCGATGGATGGGACGGCCGGCGGCGACCAGCGCCTGCGCGGCCACCCGGCGCGTGGCGAGCTGCAGGCCCCAGGAGAGAACGATGTAGACGCACACCGCGGCCAGTGCCCAGCGGGCAGGCTGACAGGTCCGGCGGAGCCGCGACAGCACCACTCCGGCGGACAGCGCGAGCCAGATCCACAGGTCGGCGATGAACAGCGTGTCGCCGTAGAACCAGGTGCCGTCGAACGGCATGAGCCAGCGCAGGCCGTAGGTGTTCAGCCAGTCGAGGAACGGGTGGGTGAGGATGGCGAGCGTCGAGAGCCGGAGCAGAGTCCGCGGTTGGGCCGGCTCGGCTTCCGGCCGCCACCGGCGGCGCACCCAGCGGTCCCAGGCCAGGAGCAATCCGGTCAGGACGAACGGCCAGAGCACCAGGGCCGGCACGCCGTGGGTCCACCCGCGGCGGAAGCCGAGCGCCGTCTCCGATCCCCAGAAGTAGGCCAGCACGTCCACGTCCGGCAGGTTCGCCCCGATCAGCAGGGCCGGCATCGCCAGCGCAGTCTGCCGCTTCAGCCCGCCCTCCCCCATCGCGGCGCCGACCAGCGTGTGGCAGAGATTGTCCATGAGCGGGATAGTCTATCCTGCGGGAGGAGGGACCCTCATGAGACCCATCACCGCCGCCGACGTCATGAACCCCAACGTGCTCATGGTCCAGGAGGACATGACCGTCGGAGAGCTGGCGAGCTTCCTGGTCGAGAGCGAGATCTCCGGCGCGCCCGTGGTGGATCCGGAGGGGCGGCTCGTCGGCGTCGTGTCGGTCACCGACCTCGCCCGGTCGGCTGCGGACCGGCCGCACCCTGACTTCTTCGTCAGCGAGTGGGGCGGCACCCTCAGCCGCGACAAGATCGAGGAGCTGCGCTTCGGCGAACGGTTCGACGAGGAAACCGAGATCCGGGTGCGCGACATCATGACCCCGGCCATCTACTCGGTGGACGCGGAGACGCCCATTCCCGAGGTGGCTGAGACCTTGATCAACAGCCACATCCATCGCCTGCTGGTCACCAGCGGCGAGAGGGTCGTGGGGATCGTCACCTCCTCGGACCTCCTGGGCCTGCTGGTCCGCGAGCCGGAATAGGGGTACGCTTCCTTCCAATGAGGAGTAGGAGGACGACGATGTTTCCGAGAAGCTCCCTGCCTGCGGTCGCCGTGCTCGCCGTGCTCGCCCTGCCCGCCTTCGCCCAGGCCCCCGAGCCTCCCGGCTTCGGCATCCCCAACGCCACCCGGCCCGAGGAGGGTCTCCTCATCACGGGCCAACCCACCGCCAAGCAGCTCAAGGCCGCGGCCAAGGCCGGCTACAGGACCGTGATCGACCTGCGCCCCCTGGACGAAGACCATGGCTTCGACGAGGAGAAGGCAGCCCGCAAGGCGAAGCTGGAGTACACGAACATCGCGGTGACGCCGGACACGCTCGACGCCCCGACGATCAAGTACTTCATGACCGTGCTCAGCAATGCCCAGCGGCCGGCGCTGATCCACTGCAGCAGCGGCAACCGGGCCGCCGGTCTCTACTACGCCTGGCTGGTGCTGGAGAACGGCATGCCCGAGAACCAGGCCATGGAACAGGCACAGGCGGCCGGGCTCAGCGACCCGGAGCTCGGCGAGCGGATCCACGAGCTGGTCAACGAGCTCAAGGCCTCCCGGAGACCGAAGCCTTAGGAAGCGCCCCTACTCGAACCAGCCGACCACGTCCACGATCAGGTGGACGGAACCGGAGAGGAAGCCGCCCAGGACCTCGAAGCCTCCCCCGCTTCCCAGCGGGATTATCACGTTGTTCGACCGCGTCTGTCCGGTGGCGAAGTTGATCACGCTGGTGGACGTGGCCGGCGTCCCTCCCGGCCAGATCTGAAGGTGGCCGGTGCTCGACGAACTCACCACCGTCACGTTCGTCGCGATCACCCTGGCCGTGGACGGGACGCCGCACGAGCCCGTGGCCGTGAAGCCGCGGGTCGAGCCGGCTGCCAGCGCCGGTCCGGCCACCCGCGTATCCACGAGCCGGCAGGGGACGAGGGTGAAGTAGTCGAGCGGACCCGCGGGGGGCGTTCTGGCGATCCGGCGCACCTCGCCGCCGCCCGAGAAGTCCAATGTCGCGTAATAGAGCGCCTGCCCTCCGCCATGAGGACCGAAGATCATGGCGGTCACCACTCCCACACCTTGCGCGAAGTCGGAGGCCGACCAGACGCCGCCCGACTCGGTGAGCTTGAAGATCTCGCCGCACACCCAGTCGCCGAACAGGTACACGCCGTCATGGCCCGGCCACGCGCCGTCGGGCACGAACGCGCCGCCGGTGATCGAGTTGCAGTTGGCCGGGCTGGTCGTGCCCGGGATCACCTGGTTGTGCCGGTACTCGAAGAGCGGGCCGACGTGGCCCGGCGGGGCGTTCGTGCAGGGGAGGTCGGAGATGGCGTTGTGCGATCCTTCGCAGAGGTTCCAGCCGTAGTCCGCGCCCGGCTGGCCCAGGTCGATCTCCTCCCAGTGGCCGTTCCCCACGTCGTTGACGAAGAACCGGGTCCCCGCGGCGTTGGGGTCGAAGGCGATGCGGAACGGGTTGCGCAGCCCCCAGGCGAAGGTCTCCTGGCACTTGCTGCCCTCCGTCGTGTGCCCGGTGACGTTGCAGCGCGCCGTCCCCGGCCCCTGGAAAGGGTTGTCGACCGGGATGTTGCCGTCCTTCGTGATCCTCAGGATCTTGCCGGTCAGCACGTGCTCGAAGCGGGCCGCAATGTTGATCCCGCCCTCTCCGATCGAAACGTAGAGGTAGCCGTCCTTGCCGAAGTGGACGTCGCCCGCGTTGTGGTTGCCGCTGGGCGCCGGCATGTTGTCGATCAGCACGAGCTCGGTCCCGGGGTCGATCACGTTGCCGGCGGGCAGGGTGAAACGCGATACCCGGTTGACGCAGATGTCGTCCGGCCGCCTGAAGGTGTAGAACAGGAAGATGTGAGGGGTCGTCCCGAAGACGGGATCCACCGCCACGCCGAGAAGCCCCTGCTCCGCGGTGGTGCAGATCGAGGCTGCCGGAATGGTGAGGGCGGGCGTGGCCAGGAGGGTTCCGCCCTGGAAGATGCGCAGGGCGCCCGGCTGGGTGGCGATCAGCAGGCGGCCGTCCGGAGTGAAGGCCAGGGCCGTGGCGCCGACGCCGGCGACCAGGGTGTCGTCGAAGCCGGCGGGCACGGTGACAGCCGGAAGCGGCGTCCCGGCGAGCAGGATCAAGAGAAACAGGAGCTTGGCGCGGGTCATGTGAACCCCCCTCCGAAGGCCATGGGTAAGCCGTAGCTACTCGAACCAGCCGAACACGTCCACGATCAGGTGGACCGAGCCCGTGGGAAGCCCTGCCACGGCAACGAAATCCCCGCCCGTCCCAAGGAGGATGACCGCGTTGTTCGCCCGCGTCTGCCCGGCGGCGAAGTTGAGGACGGAGGTGGCGGTGGCCGGCGTCCCATCCGGCAGGATCTGCAGATAACCCGCGCTCGCGGGACTGGCCGCCGTGACGATCGCCACGAGGGCCTTGGCCGTCGCCGGGATTCCGCACGCGCCCGTGCCCGGGAAGCTCCGGGCCGAGCCGGCCGCCAGCGCCGGGCCGCTCGACCGCGTGTCCACGAGCCGGCAGGGCGCGACGGTATGGTAGTCCAGAGGGCCGGCGAGGGCCTGGACGGCCACGGTGTCCGGGGCCGAGAACGCAAAGTGGTTGTCCCGTGCGCGCAGCGTGGCCGTGTAGGTCCCGGGTTGGACGTAGGTGTGGCCGATCGTCAGGCTCGTGGTCGAGGCCTCCGGCGTGCCGTCTCCGAAGTCCCAGAAGTAGGTCAGGGTGTCTCCCGGGTTGGGATCGGAGCTGCCGGTGGCGTCGAAAGTGACGCTGAGCGGCAGGGAGCCGGAGGCGGTGTCCACCGCGGCGGCCGCGGCCGGCGGGGCGTTGCCCGCCTCCTCGTAGAAGATTCTGCGCACCTCGCCGCCGAAGGTCGCGTAGTAGAGCGCCCGTCCGCCGCTGCCATGGGGGCCGAAAATCAGGACGGTGACGTTGCCCAGCGCCTGGCCGAAGTCCGCGGCCGTCCAGGGTCCACCCCCGCTCGCCTCGAAGATCTCGCCGCAGACGAAGTCGCCGAACATGTAGGAGCCGTCGAACCCGGGCCACACGCCGTCGGGCACGAACGCGCCGCCGGTGATCGAGTTGCAACTGGTCGGGCTGGTCGTGCCCGGGATCACCACGCCATGCCGGTAGTCGAAGACCGGAGGGACGTGGCCCGGCGGGGCGTTCGAGCAGGCGGCGTCGGAGTTGTTGTTGTGCGCTCCTTCGCAGAGGTTCCAGCCGTAGTCCGCGCCGGCCGTGCCTTCGTCGATCTCCTCCCAGAGTCCCTGGCCGACGTCGTTGATGAAGAACCGGGTGCCCGCGGCGTTCGGGTCGAAGGCGATGCGGAAGGGATTGCGCAGCCCCCAGGCGAAGGTCTCGCGGCACTTGTTGCCCGCGGCCGTCTGCCCGGTGACGTTGCAGCGCGCCGTGCCCGGTCCCTGGAACGGGTTGTCCAGCGGGATGTTGCCGTCGCGGGTGATCCTCAGGGTCTTGCCGGTCAGCACGTGCTGGTCGCGGGCCGCGTCGTTGGCGCCTGCGCACCCGCCTCCAGCGTAGTCGCAGCCGCCATCCCCGATGGAGACGTACAGGTAGCCGTCCCTGCCGAAATGGAGGTCGCCCGCGTTATGGTTGCCGGCGGGTGACGGCATGTTGTCCACCAGCACCAGCTCCGTGCCCGGGTCGATGACGTTGCCGGCCGGCAGCGTGAAGCGGGAGACCCGGTTGACCGGGTGCGACGGGGTGGCAGGAATGGTCTGGGGGCAGGTGGCGGACCTCTTGAACGTGTAGAAGAGGTAGATGTGATGGTTCGTCTCGAAATCGGGGTCCACCGCAACTCCGAGCAGCCCGCGCTCGGAGTTGCTGCAGATCTGGGTGGACGGGAACGTCAGCGCGGGCGTCGCCAGCAGCGTCCCGCCCTGATAGATCTGCAAGACCCCGGCCTGCCGGGTGATGAGCAGCCGGCCATCAGGGGTGAAGGCCAGGGCCGTCGGCGACACGCCGACGGTCGCGACCAGGCTGTCGGTGAAGCCGGCGGGGACGGCCGCCGCGAGAGGCGCGCTGTCGAGCGGGAGCAGCAGGAACAAGAGAGGCAGGAGCTTGGAGCGGGGCATCTTAAATCCTCCTCCGAGCGCCCAGGCTAGCAGTTTATCGAAGAATTCGAAAGGCTCTCAGAAGATCCCGCGAACCTTTTCCATCCCGCTCTCGTCTTAGGGAGAGAAGAGAGAATCCGATGATCGCCCCTGGCTCCTCCCCCGTCCCCACCTCCGACCTGCTCCTCGCCCGGCGCGCCGCCGCGGGCCAGGCCGACGCCTGGGACGACCTGATCGAGCTGTACGGCGGGAGGATCTACAACCTGGCCCTCCACTTCGCAGGCTCGCGGGAGGAGGCGGAGGACCTGACGCAGGAGATCTTCCTGCGGCTCCATCAGAACCTCCGCCAGTACCGGGGCGACTGCCCCCTCGCCTCCTGGGCCCTGCGCCTGTCGCGCAACCTGTGCATCGACCACTACCGCCGCCTGCGCCAGGAGCGGCGCTCCGTCTGGGTGTCGGAGGAGATCCTCGCCCACATCCCGGGCGCGGACGACATCCAGGCCCGGGCGCAATGGCGGGAAGAGATCGAGGCCGTACACGCGGCGCTCCGCGAGATGCCCGGCGACCTGGCCGAGGTCGTGCTGCTGCGCGACCTCCAGGGCTGGAGCCTGGAGGAGGTCTCGTCTTACCTGGACATCCCGATGGGGACCGTGAAGTCGCGGCTCCACCGCGCCCGCCTGGACGTGGCGGAGCGTGTCCAGGCCCGCTTCCGCTCCCGCTGGACCGAGCGCGCAGCGGCTCCTGCTCTGGAGGCATCGCCATGCTGAGGCCCGCCTGCCGCCGCTTCCGGGCCGAGCTCGCGCCCGGCGATCCACACCTGCGGAGCTGCCCGGCCTGTGCCGCCTGTGCCGCGGCGATGGAGCGGGCCGCCTTCAGGATCCCGCTGCCGGCCCGGCTACGCTCGAAGCTGCGCGCCATCCCCGGCGCGGCAGCCCCCGGCCCCCGGCTGCCGCTGCCCCAGGCTCCGCTGCCCGATCCGCTGCGCGACCGCCTCCGCGGGCTGGCCCGGAGCCAGGAGCCGCATCCGTTGCCGGCGTGGGTCCGCACCTCACGCTACGCCGTGGCCGCGAGCTACCTGATGGCCGTCCTCGTAGGTCTGACCGCGGGCAACCCCGTCCAACTCGGCCGGCAGGCGGCCGGCCTGATGTCCCAAGCCGTATCAGAGCGCCTCGATGAAGGCCGCGAGCGCCTGGACGCCTGGGAAAACACCGTTCGCGAGCGGTACGGCGAGACCCGCCGCTCCCTGGAAGATTCGCTCGGCAGCCTGGATCACCGGGTTGACGAGCTTTCACAGTCTCTTCGTTCCCTCGAACCCCTGATCACAAGGAGAATCCGATGACCCCCGCCGAGAGCTCCTGGCCCCAGCATTCCGAGAACGTTCCTGACAGCCCGCCGTTGGCCGGTCCGGCGCCGGCCTCCGCGCTGCTCCCCGGCCAACTGCCGTTCGAGCGCAAGAGCCCGCTGCTCGCCGGCCTGCTGTCCGGCTTCCCGGGCATGGGCAACGTCTACAACGGCCTCTATCTGCGAGGCCTGGTCCAGTTCCTGATCGTGGCTGGCCTGATGAACCTGGCCGACAACGGCGACGGGCCGTTCTTTCCCATGACGCTGATCTTCTTCTGGGCCTTCAGCGTCCTCGACGCCTACCGCCAGGCCATGCTCATCAATTACGGTTACGCCCAGGACCTGGGGCTGATCGACCGGCCCGATCGCCCGCGAGCGGGCCAGGGCGGGCTGATTGCCGGCATCATCCTGACTCTGCTCGGTCTCATCGCCACGGTGGAGCAGTACGTGGACATCGACCTCCGCTGGCTCTATGACCTCTGGCCCCTCCTCCTGGTCGGCGTCGGCCTCTGGCTGATCGTCGCCGCGCTCCGCGAGCGGAGCAGAGCGGCAGGCCAGTAAGCGCCCTTCCCAGGGCGCCGCCGCCATCCCCGGTAGATACAATGCCGGGATGCCTCCGGCGGCGCCCATGCCCTCCTTCCGTCAACGTGGCTCCATCCTCGTCGAAAGCCTCGTCGCCCTGGTCCTGCTGAGCGTGGCCCTGCTGATGGGGCTGCCGCTCCTCTTCGGGCAGCCCGGAGCGGTGCGCCGGCTCGATGCCCAGCGGGTCGCCCTGGGCGCCCTGGACTCCACGCTCGAAGCCCTCCGAACCGGCGCCCTCCCCCTGGAGGCCGCCCGCTACGGTGCGGGGACCCCGGGCGATCCGGCCGTCTGGGTGGAGGTCGAGCCCCAGCCTGAGCCTTCAAGGCTCTTCCGGGTCACTCTGCGCGCCGTCTATAACGTCCGGGACCAGACATTCGAGAGACAGATCGAGACTTTGGTGTGGAGGCCATGAACCGCCAGGCGGGCTTCACCCTGGTCGAGCTGCTGATCTCTCTGCTCCTGATGTCCCTGGCGCTCGCCCTCGCGGCGCAAGTGATGATGGAGGGAGCGCAGATGCTCACGGATGCCGCGGCCGAGCAGGCCGACGCGCCCATGCCTCTGGTCGCGGCACGGCTGCGGGGCGACGTCCGGGCCGCGGCCGGCTTCGAAGTCGTGGAGGGGCTGGAGGGGCCGGCGCTCCTCCTGGAAGGCCATCCCGCGGGGCTGGTCGTGTATCAGAAGGTCGGGGACGAGCTGCTCCGGACCGTCCTGGACGAGACCGGCAAGGTCCGGGGAGAGGCCCCGGCGTTGCGCGGCGTGACCTCCTGGAGCTGCGCCCCGATCGCTCCCGGGCTGGTCGCCGTAAACCTGAGCCATCGCCGCAGCGCCATCCGCCGCGGACTGCTCCCTGCCCTGCCTGGAAACCGCGGCCCCCGCTCCGAAGAGCGCTCCGAAAGCTTCCTGGTGGCCCCCCGCGGGGCCGGTCTGGGCGCCGGATGGTGAAGCGATGATGAGGAGGATGAGGAGGAGGGACGACGGTTTCGCGCTGGCGGCCGTGCTGCTGGCGATCCTCCTTCTCTCGATCGGGCTCGCCCTGGTGGCGGCCTCGCTGCAGCTCCGCATGCAGCTCGTCCGCCGCGAGGCCCAGTCCGTCACCCTCACCGCGCTCTCCGACGCCGCCCTCGCCGAGACCCTGGCGGAGCTCGGCCAGGACGCCTACTACCACGGAGTCCCGGAGCACGGGCTCGGCCCCGGCCGGCTGCGCAGCGAGGTGCGGTTCCTCTCTCCCGGCCGCTACGAGGTCGTGGCCACCGCCACCTACGCCGGACGCGAGAGGACCGTCGAGGCCGAGGTGCTCCGGCCTGCCGGAGCCGCCCCCCGGGTGCTGCGCTGGCGGCGGCGCTAGAAGAGTGCGACGGCGAGGGAAGCGATCAGGCCCAGGAGGGCGAGCGAGCCGCAACCGAAAGGGATCCCGCAGCAACAACCACGCACCTGGACAGGCATGAAGGCTTACCTCGTGAGCTCCTGGCGTCCCGAGACCTCGTAGTCGCCCAGGGTGTTGCCGGTGCTGACCTCGACCGCCCGCCAGACCGTGTTGCTCGTGATGGTCATGCGGTTGCCGTCCACGGCCCCGACCACGGTGGTACGGGAAGTGTTCAGCTCGATGCGAACCGGCCGGGCTCCGGCGCAGGCCAGGTTCTGGACGCTGCAGACCGCCTGCGAGCGGGAAGGGTCGGGCCGGAATTCGACCGTGTTGCCGCGCACCGTGCCCGTGAAGCCGCACACCTGCGCGTTGTTCAGGACCTCCGTGGCCGTGACCGAGGCGCCGGTCTGCTGGATGGTCCATACCGCGGTCACGGTGACCGGCAGGAACGAATCCGCAAGGCAGGTCCCCCGCGCCGAGAGCGAGCTCGCGGTGCCGGCCCAGACTCCCTGGACGTTGGCATTGGGGGAGGGCGTGGGTGTGGGCTCCGTGGGGCCGCCGCCCCCGTCGCCGCAGCCGGCAAGAAGAGCCAGGATCAACAGCGGGAAGAGAGACATCCTCTTCATGCCTCTCTTCCCTAGCGAGATCCGGGCCAGCTCCTACGGCTTCTTGCACTCCTCGCCGAGGCTGGACACGCTGACTCCGGCCATGGCGGCGAAGCAGGCATTCGGGTAGACCTTGCCGTCGCACCCGCAGACCGGATCGAAGATCTGCGGACAGAGCTCCGGCTTCGTCGCGCAGAGCCCGCGGGCGTCGCACTGGCCCGTGGGCTTGGAGCAGAACTGGTTCTTGCCCTTGCAGTCGGCGTTCTTGGTGCAGGCCCCCTCGCAGGCGCCCGCGCTGCGGACGTTGACCCCGGCCATCGCGGCGAAGCAGAAGTTGCTGTAGGTCATCCCGTCGCAGCCGCAGACCGGGTCGAAGAACAGCGGGCAGAGCTGCGGCCGCACCACGCACTCGCCCGGGCCCTGGCACTTTCCGGCCCGCGTCTGGCAGTACTGGCTGCGGTCACACTCTCCATTGTCCTTGCAGGCCTTGCCCGTTTTCCAGTCAGCCGGCCGGCCTTGCGCGGCGACGTCGACCGCCCCTACCGTCAAGAAGAGAAACACGGCGATCGCGAGGATCTCGAAACATCGACGGCTCATATGCCACCTCCTTGGGGTTGAACGGGGCTCCATGCCCCGGAGGAGAGTCTGGAGGGATATTCAAGAGAATACTGCCGATCATCTCTCCTGCCAAGGGGCTCATGATCCGTTCTTGCGGCCGAGCTGGACCACGAGGGAGGCGGTGGTGCTTGTGTCCATCCGGCTGAAGCCTTGGACGGGCTCGTTGTCGTACTTGAGGTCGTAGCCGACGCGCACGCCCAGATGTTTGTTGAGCGCGGCCTGGACGTTCACGTGTCCCTGGAAGCGGTAGTCGTCCGACTCTTCCAGGTCCGGAAACCAGGTGGTCTGGCCGGTGACCTCCGCGGT
>DASUNJ010000338.1:0-8884 GCA_036277235.1 Thermoanaerobaculia bacterium
ATCCCCGCGCAGGCGCCGGGACAGAGGTCGCGCATTAGCCGGGTGCCGCCGGGCGTGCCGTCGCTCACCCAGGGCTCGGGACCGTGAATGCCGTCGTGCGCGGCGAAGACGAACGGGCCGTCCGGAGACGAGCGCGGCAGCCCCAGGTACATCGACGCGGCCGGATCGATGAACGCCCGCTTGCGAGGAAAAGAGGTGAGCGCCCGCGCGCTGAAGCCGTCCGACACCCACAGCTCCTGGCCTCGCTTCGTCTCGGCGATCAGCCAGAGGCGCCCGCCCTGGACCACCGCGTCCAGGACTCCCAGGCCCCGCGCCAGGATGCCGTCCGTGGACCACAGCTCATTTCCGGCCGCGAGGACGAGATGCCTGCCCACTCCGCCCAGGATGCGCGGCTTCCCGGGAAGCTTCCTGACCAGGACCGTGCCGGCCGGCGTGCCGTTGCTGCGCCAGAGGGATCTCCCGCGGACGAACCAGATCCGCTCCTGGAAAGCGGTGAGCTGCGACGGAGCGGAGCCGAGGTCCACGGCCAGCCGGGTTCCTTCCGGGGTGCCGTCGCTGCGCCAGAGGTCTCCGTCCGCCACGAAGTACAGGAGACCCTGTAGCGCGGCCCAACCACCGGCGTTCAGCGGACCGGTGAGGCGCACCGCCGCGTTGCCATCGGTCGACCAGAGCGATTTCCTGCCGGGGTCCGCGTAGGCGAGAAAGAACAGGCGTCCCCCGATCCGCGCGAAAGGCTCCACGGCGTCGGTGCAGCCCGGGCAGGTGTCCACGAGGGGCCGGGTCCCTTCCGGCGTGCCGTCGCTACGCCAGAGCGCCCGGTCCAAGCCCTCCGAGGCCTCGAACACGGCCACGCCGGCGAGCGCCGTGAAACCCGCCGGCCCGGAGCCTCCGGGCGAGGGCACGGGGTTGACGTCCTTGACGAGGTAGGGCTCCAGGGCTGCCGCCGGGAATGCGAGGAGCACGAGCAGCGCGGACCAGGAACGCATGGCTTACGGCGAGTCCGGCCTCACGGCCCAGAGCTCCACGCCGACGGCCGGGCCGTAGCCGCGGAGGAAGACCCGCGGCCCGGCCGAGAGCAGTGTCGCTCCCTCGAACGGCTCGAATCCTTCGGCGGTGACCGGGGACACCGTGGTGCCGTCGGTCTCCCACAGGCGCCGGCCTCCGGCGGTCGAGAAGAGGAGCCGGTCCCCCAGCGGGGCGAAGGAGGTCGCGGGCTCGAAGCCGGTGCCGGGGAAGCCCAGCTCGCGCGTGCCCTCTTCCGTGCCGTCGGTCACGATCAACTGGAAGAACGGCTCGAAGTGGAAGACCGGCGTGTAGAAGAGCCGGCCCTGGAACACGGTCCAGGCGGTGCCGGGATTCCACGCCGGTGCGATTCGCTCCGTGCCTCCCGGAGTGCCGTCCGTGACCCAGAGCCCCTCCAACTCGCCATCGCCGAGCCCCGAGAAGGCCAGCTTGTCTCCCAGGGAGACCAGGAGGTTCGGAATGAAGGAGAAGTCCTGGAAGCCGGTGGCAACGTCCACGACCAGAGCCGTGCCCGTGGGGGTGCCGTCGCTGCTCCAGATCGCGAGGCCGTTCTCGCGGGTGGTGGCGACGAACCAGAGGCGGCCGCCGTGGACCGCGAGGAGTCCCGCGTCGAGCACGTCGGCACCGGACACGCGGACGGTGCCCGCCTCGGTGCCGTCGCTGCGCCAGAGCGAGTTGCCTCCGCTCTCCTCCACCACCGTGAAGTAGAGATCGCCATCGAAAGGGGTGAGATCCCGAGGCAGGGAGCTGAGGAGCCCGCCGGGCCGGATGTCCGCGACCAGGCCGGTTCCCGCGGCCGTGCCGTCGGTCGCCCACAGCTCGAAGCCATGCTCGGCGTCCCAGGCCATGAAGAAGATCCGGCCGCCGGCGACGGCCAGCTCCGAGAAGCAGCAGAGGCTCACGCCTTCGGGGGTGACCCGGAAGGTTCCGGCCGCGGTCCCGTCGGTGCGCACGAGCCAGGCGTCGTTGGGGGTCTGGTTCTGGATGAAGAAGAGCGCGCCTCCGAGCTCGGCCACGGGCGGACGGGCTGGCGGACCGTGCGGCGCCTCGCCGGGCACCAGCTCGGCCACCATGGAGGTGCCGGGCTCCGTGCCGGCGCTCTTCCACAACTCGTAGCCGTGGACGCCGTCGTCCGCGAAGAAGAAGGCGGTGGAGCCCAGGGCGCCCAGCATCGCCGGATAGGAGCCGCCGAGCTCGAAAAGGTTGAGGTCCCGCACCAGGGCGGTTCCTCCAGGACTGCCAGGGATACCGTCGGCCGTCCAGAGCTCCGTGCCGTGCAGGACATCGTCGGCGGCGAAGAGGAGCCTCTCCCCCACCACGGTCCCCTGGAGGGCGAATTGGGGGCCCCGGGGCTCGTCACGCCCGAAGTCGCTCACCCGGACCGTGCCGGCCGAGGTGCCGTCGGTGCTCCACAGCTCCCGGCCGTGGGTCCCGTCGTCCGCGGTGAAAAGCAGCCGGTCTCCCACGACGAAGGGATCGGCCGGACCGGAGCTGCAGGCGCCCGGGCAGAGGTCGAGGACGAGCCTCGTGCCGGGGGAGGTGCCGTCCGTGGCCCACAGCTCCCGCCCGCGGTCGGCGTCCTCGCCCACCCAGTAGACGAGGCCCCCGCTGGCCGGCCAGAGGGCGGCGACATCCGGGCAGTCCCCGGGGCAGCTCCACACCGGGCCGGTGCCCCGCGGCGTGCCGTCCGTGGCCCAGAGCTCCACACGCTCCCCGTCCCGGACCGTGAACATGAGGCGGCTGCCCACGAGCGCCGGCGCGTACGACAGGTATAGGTTGCGGTCCTGGTCGCGGAAGGGCCATCGGGAGACGATCGAGGTCAGCATCCGCGTACCCGCGGCCGTGCCGTCCGTGACCCACAGCTCCTGGCCCCAGCGCAAGTCCTCGGCGACGAAGAAGACGTGCGGGCCATAACGCGCGAAGGCGAAGAGCTTCCCCGGCGACCGCGAGTGCCTCAGGCGCAGGAGGGGAGCGGTCTTCCGGGCCGTCCCGTCGGTGGACCAGAGATCCTGCGCGCCGTAACGGTCGGAGGTCACGAAGAGGAGCCGCCCGCCCACGGTTTCCACCGGGGTCGGAATCATCGTGTCGAACTCGAGGAACATGCGGGTGGCGGTGCCGTCCGTGCGCCAGAGGGCGCCGCTGAACTCCTCCTGGGACAACGCTCCGAACCAGACCCGGCCCTTGAAGTATTCGAGGCCGCTCGGCCAGGAGGGGCTCTGCCCGAGCAGGAGATCGGCGACCCGGTGCGTCCCCCCGGGTGTGCCGTCGCTGCGCCAGAGCTCCCGGCCGTGCAGCTCGTCCGTGGCGGCGAAATAGAGCGCTTCATCGCCCGGCGACCAGACCGCGCCCGCGTCGACCGCGACCCCGGGCGGGGTCACGCCGACCGTGCCCTCCGGGGTGCCGTCCGTGGCCCAGAGGGTCGGGGGGATCTCGGGATTCTCCATGACGGTGAAGAAGTACAGCCGCGGCGTCACGGCGAACGGGTCGGGAAAGCCGGAGCCCCCGCCGGGCACGAGGTCGGCGAGCAGGTGGGTGCCTGCCGCGGTGCCGTCACTCGCCCAGAGCTCGTAGCCGGTGGCCGGGTCCAAGGCCTGGAAGAGCGCCGTGTCTCCGAGGGTGACGAAGTCGGCGGGGACCGAGCCGCCCGGCTCGTGGGTCGGGTTGATGTCCTCGACCAGGTACGGCTCCAGGGCGGAGGCCGGAAGCGCGAGGAGGACGGGCAGGAGGAAGGCAAGGTGGAAGCGCATGGATTACTCCTTCACCGCCCAGAGCTCCCAGCCAGTGGAGATGTTGTAGGACGAGAAGAAGACCAGGTTCCCGGCGCGGACCAGCTCCCCGCCGATCTTGACCCTGGGCTCGACCTGGAAGGTGCCCGCCGGCGTGCCGTCGGACTCCCAGAGCGTCGCCAAGCCGAAGAGATCCGGGGCGATGAAGACGAGACGGTCGCCAAGGATGGCGAACTGACCCGGGGAGAAGATCTGGTTGCCCTCGTGGTCGAGGAGCGGCCCGGTCCCGGCCTCGGTGCCGTCCGTCATCCAGATGGTGCCGGTCGCCGCGGAGACGTAGTAGAGCCGGCCCTGGAAGACTACCTCGGGATAGGTGCTGGGGTCGAAATCCCGGTCGTGGATCTTCCGGGTCCCCGCGGGCGTGCCGTCCGTCACCCAGAGGCCCTCGCCGTAGATGGAGATGATGAACCGATCGCCGAGCGAGGCCATGAACAGGGCCTCGGTGGAGCCGCTGCCCGGCTTGAATTCGACCTCCAGCCTCGTTCCGGCCTCGGTACCGTCGCTGCTCCACAGCTCCCGGCCGTGCTCGCCGTCGTCCGCGAAGAACCACAGGCGGCCTGCGTGGACGGTGAAAAGGACCGGGAGCGCAAATTCGCCGCCCGCTTCGAGGTCGGTGAAGGGAACGGTGCCAGCCGCGGTGCCGTCGCTCTTCCAGAGATCCACGCCGGCCGTGAAGAAGAGCAGCCCCTGGAAAGCTGTCAGCTCCCTGGGTACCGAGGTGACCGGTCCGGGCACGATGTCCAGGACCAGCCGCGTCCCCTCCCGGGTGCCGTCGCTCACCCACAGCTCGCGGCCGTGCTCCTCGTCCTGGAGCTCGAAGAACACCAGGCTCCCCACGGCCTCTATCTCCCGCGCTGGACTGCAGCAGCTCGGTACGGCCTCCTCGGTCAGCCGGAAGGTACCCGCCGCCGTGCCGTCCGTCCGCCATGGTACATAGCTGTCGCCGAGCTCGTACCCGAAGTAGAAGAGCAGCCCTCCGGCCTCGGCAGACGCTCCCACCGGCCGCGCGCCGTCCAGCTCATCCGGTTCGAACGTCCGGAACCGCACGGTCCCGGCAGCCGTGCCATCGCTCTTCCATAGCTCTGGAGCGGCGCTGTCCTGCAGGACGACGAAGACGACCTCGTCCCCCAGCGCCATGAGGCCTCTGGGGAAGGAGCCGCCGATGTCGATCTGGTTGATGTCCTCGACGAGCGCGGTCCCGGCGACCGTGCCGTCGGTCCGCCAGAGCTCGGCCCCGTGCTGGCCGTCCTCGCCGCGGAAGAAGAGCACCCCGCCCAGGACAGCCCCGTGGAGCCCCTCCTCCTCCCAGATGTTCGGATTCTCGAAATCGGTGACCCGGACGATTTCCTTCCCATTTGTGCTCCAGATCTCCTCGCCGTTCTGTGCGTCCCGGGCTACGAAGAGGAGCCGGTCCCCGGCAACGAAGGGAGAGTGGAGACTGAAAAGGCAGTTACCGGGGCATGCGCCGCTCACGCGGCGGGTCCCCGCCCTGGTGCCATTCGTGGACCAGAGCTCGTACCCGTTCTCTTGTGTAATGAAGTAGAGCCGGCCGCGGAACAAGAGCCACGTGGCGCCAAAGGTGGAGCACTCGCCGGGGCAAAGGTCCCGCAGCAGGCGGGTGCCCCCCGGGGTGCCATCCGTGATCCAGGGCTCGGCGCCATGGGTCCCGTCGTTCGCCCAGAAAAGGAAGCGGCCGTCGTTCAGCCCCTCCCGCGGCAAGCTCGCCTGGGATTCGAAAGCGTCAAACTTCGGGAAGTTGGTCAGGGGCCGGGTGCCGGGCCTCGTGCCGTCGCTGACCCAGAGCTCCTGGCCCTTTCTGCTCTCGCCGATGAAATAGAGCCGGTTCCCCCGGACGATGCGGTCGTAGATGGTTTTGCCCGCCGAGATCCGAGCCGTTCCCCCGGCGGTCCCATCGCCGCCCCAGAGCTCCTGGATGGGGCCCGGCTCCTCGCTCGGAGGCCGCACAAAGAACGTGATGCGGCTGCCGACGGCCTGAACGAATTCCGGAGATTCGTTGGAAGCCGAGGCAGGGAACGGATCGACCGCCAGGACCGTCCCGGCCGCGGTGCCGTCGCTGCGCCAGAGGGAACCGCCGTGCTGCCCGTCGTCGGCGCCGAACCAAGCCTGGCCCTTGTACTCCGTCAGCCCTGAGATGTTCGAGGGCTCGGGCCCCGGCCGGACATCCGCCACGAGGTGGGTCCCCGCGGGAGTGCCGTCGGTGCGCCAGAGCTCGATGCCGTGCTCCGTGTCCCGGCCCGTGAAATAGAGGATGCCCTGGCTGGCGATCCAGACCCGAGGCCTCCCGACGACAGCCACGTCGGGATCGGTGAGACGGAAGGTGCCGGCGGGCGTGCCGTCGCTGACCCACAGGCTCGCGAAGCCGGCAATGGGGTTGCCAGACACGAAGAAGTAGAGCTGCTCCGTCACGGCGTACGGCTGCGGGTCTCCCAGCTCGCCCGAGGCATCAGAGAGCTGGAAGGTGCCTGCGGCCGTGCCGTCGCTGCGCCACAGCTCGCCGCCGGAGATCCCGTCGTTGGCGAAGAAGAGCACGGCGCCGCGGAACGTGACCGGATTCAAGGGGTCCGAGCCGTCGGGGCTTGACACCGCGTTGATGTCCTTGACCAGGTACGGCTCCAGACCCGCCGCCGGAAGCGCGAGGAGAACGAGCAGACAGCAGACGGCGACACTCTTCATGCGACCTCCTGAAAGGGGAGCGACAGGCAATATGCTACCGCACCCTACAGGACCCCGCGCAGCCCCCCGCGGTGTACAGCCAAGAAAAGCAGGCTCCATCGCTCCCCCCCCGAGGCGAGCGACTTCATCACCAGTTCGAGCGACTCCATAGCCGGTACGAGCGACTCGCCCTCAGGGGCGAGAGGCTTGCCCCACGGGGCAAGCGGCTATCCCCGTGGGGGAAGTGACTATCCCCATGGGGCGAGAGGCTATCCCCACGGGGGAAATGACTATCCCCAGAGGGCGAGCGGCTATCCCCGTGGGGGAAGTGACCATCCCCATGGGGCAAGCGGCTATCCCCACGGGGGAAGTGACCATCCCCACGGGGCAAGTGACTTTCCCCACGGGGCGAGAGGCTCTGCCTCGAGGGCGAGAGGCTTGAATCACGGGGCGAGAGGCTCTGCCTCAGGGGCGAGACGCTGCCATCCTTAGCTCAGCGTCCCGTGCAGGGTTCTTAGGGCCTGACCGCCCAGAGCTCCCATCCGGTGGCATCGTCGAAGCCGCCGAAGAACACCCGGTCCCCGGCCCGGACCAGTTCCGGCGAGACCCGCTCCCGGATGCGGAACGTCCCGGCCTCCGTGCCGTCGGACTGGTACAGGGAGTCTTCGGCGACGAAGAGAAGGAAGTCCCCCAAGGTCGCAAAGGCTTGGGGGGATGGGATCACCTTACCATCACGGTCGTGGAACGGCCCTGTCCCCGCCTCGGTGCCGTCGCTCGCCCAAAGACTCTGGTCGCCGTCGGCAGCAAAGAAGAGCCTGCCTTGGGAGGCGGCCCAGCGGGAAGGATGTTGGCGGCTGACCATTTCGGAGCTGATCTTCTGCGTGCCTTCCTGGGTCCCGTCGGTCGCCCAGAGCCCGCTTTCGTCCGTGAATCCGGAGACGATCAGCGCCGTTCCGATGGAGGCCAGGACATTGGGCTGCAAGAAGGCGAAGGGGGCGAGCTCGACCGTCATGGCGGTGCCCGCCTCCGTGCCATCGTTGCTCCAGAGCTCGGTTCCATGCTCGGCGTCCGCGGCGAGGAACCAAAGGCGCCCCGCATGAACCGTCGGTAGCGATCCGCTTGCAGGCAGTCCGCCAAGGCTCTTGACCTGCACGGTGCCCGCCTCCGAGCCATCGCTGCGCCAGAGCCCGTAGGGACTGCCGTCCGGGCTGAACGCGGTGAAGTAAAGCTTCCCCTGGAAGGCGATCAGGTTCCGCGGCTCGGAGTTGATGTAATCCGGATAGACGTCTTTGACCATGCGGGTGCCCGCAACCGTGCCATCACTCGTCCAAAGCTCCTCGCCATGGATTTCGTCATCCGCGGCAAAGAAGATCGAGCCGCCGACCGCGCGCAGGCAGCAGAGCTCGGATTTGGCTTCGAGGAGCCGAAGAGTACCCGCCTTGGTCCCGTCCGTCCGCCAGAGGCCCGAGGACAGGAAGAAGAAATCGTCGCCGGCCGCCTCGCCCTCCAACCCGCCTGGAGAAAATTGGGGTTGCCCGCCAGGAATGCGATCGAGGATCAGGCTCGCGCCGGGACCGGGGCCGTGGCTCCGCCAGAGCTCGTAGCCATGAACGCCGTCGTTCGCGAAGAAGACAGCGCTGTCGCCGAACGCCCGCAGACCGCTCACGAACGACCCTCCAAGGTCCGAGGCGTTGATGTCCCGCACGAGCTGCGTGCCGGCGGGGGTGCCGTCGGTACGCCAGAGCTCCCTCCCGTACAGGGTCTCCCGGGCACTGAACAGGAGCTGGCCGTTCAGGATCTCACCGTGAAAACTGCCCTCGATGACGCGGTTCGACTCGAAGTCGCTGACCCGGGCGGTTCCCGCCGCCGTCCCGTCTGTACTCCATATCTCCTGGCCGGTCTGGCCGTCCTCGCCCACGAAGAGGAGCCGGTTTCCAAACACGACCGGCGCGAAGGCTTCGGAGTGGCACCTTCCCGGGCAGAGGTCGATCAAGAGGCGCGTGCCGGCCTCGGTGCCATCCGTGGACCAGATCTCGTAACCGTGAGTGGGTTCCTCGATGGTGAGGTAGAGGCGGCCGTTGAACTCGTACCATTGGCGCCAGGCGCCGGAGCACGCACCGGGGCAGGTGTCGCGCAGCAGGCGGGTGCCCTTCGGGGTTCCGTCCGTGATCCAGAACTCGACGCCGTGCACTCCGTCGTCAGCCCAGAAGACGAGGCGGCCTCTCAGGCTCCTCGCGAACTCAAAGCCGAAAGCGAAGGCCCCGTCGTACGAGAAGGCGTCCCGCTTGCGGAAGGAGGTCAGGACCTGCGTCCCGCGGGCCGTGCCGTCGCTCACCCAGAGCTCCTGCCCCTTCTTGTCTTCCGCCACGAAATAGAGACGGTTCCCCCGGGCGGTGGAATCG
>DASUNJ010000339.1:0-5489 GCA_036277235.1 Thermoanaerobaculia bacterium
CGGCGCAAGCGCCGCATCCTGGCGCGCAAGGAGGACGAGGGCGGCAAGCTCCTCAACTTCAAGAAGGCCGCGCCGGCCGGCCCGGTGATGATCGGCGAGGGCATGACCGTGCGCGAGTTCGCCGAGAAGCTCGGGGTCAAGTCCCGCGACCTGATGAGCGCGCTGTTCAAGCGCGGCATCCTGGCCAACATCAACCAGGTGCTGGATACGGAGCTCGCGCAACAGCTCGCCGCCGACCTCGGCGTCGAGGCCATGGTCGTCTCCTTCGAGGAGGAGGTCCAGCTTCGCGAGGAGCTCCATGGCAGCGAGCTGCCGGAGAGCCCCTCCAAGGTGGGCAAGGTCGGCCGCGCGCCGGTCGTGACCATCATGGGCCACGTCGACCACGGCAAGACCTCGCTCCTCGACGCCATCCGCTCCGCGAAGGTGACCGAGTCCGAGCACGGCGGCATCACCCAGCACATCGGCGCCTACCAGGCCGAGGTCAACGGCCGCAAGGTCGTGTTCCTCGACACGCCGGGCCACGAGGCGTTCACCATGATGCGCGCCCGCGGCGCCCGGGTGACCGACATCGTGGTCCTGGTGGTGGCGGCCGACGACGGCGTCATGCCGCAGACGGTCGAGGCCATCGACCACGCGCGGGCGGCCAAGGTGCCGCTCGTCGTGGCCATCAACAAGATCGACAAGGCCAACGCCAACCAGGACCGGGTCAAGCGCGAGCTCTCCGAGCGCGGCCTGATGCCCGAGGACTGGGGCGGCGACACGGTCATGGTGCCGGTCTCGGCGGTCAAGAAGGACGGCATTTCCGACCTGCTGGAGATGATCCTGCTCACCTCCGACATCCTGGAGCTCAAGGCGAGCCCCGAGATCGCCGCGCAGGGCGCGGTGCTCGAGGCGCGCAAGGAAGTCGGCCGCGGCATCGTCTCCACCGTCCTGGTGCAGAACGGCACGCTCAAGGTGGGCGACATCTTCGTCTCCGGCGCGACCTGGGGCCGCGTGCGCTCGATGAGCGACGACAAGGGCAAGCGCATCCAGGAGGCCGGGCCGGCGACGCCGGTCGAGGTCACCGGCTTCAACGACCTGCCGGACGCGGGCGACCTGATGCAGGTGGTCGAGGACGAGTCCAAGGCGCGCGGCATCGCCGAGTACCACCAGCAGGAACAGCGCAGCCGCGATCTCGCCCCGGGCCAGGGCCGGCTCTCTCTGGAGCAGCTCTTCAGCCGCATCCAGGAAGGCGAGGTCAAGGAGCTTGCCGTCGTCCTCAAGGCGGACGTGCAGGGCTCGCTCGAAGTGTTGCGCGACGCGCTGGCCAAGGAAAGCACGGAGAAGGTCAAGGTGCAGGTGCTCCACGCGGGCGTCGGCGCCATCTCGACCAACGACGTGCTGCTCGCGTCGGCGTCGAAGGCGATCATCATCGGCTTCAACGTCCGTCCCGAGCGCAGCGCCGTCGAACTGGCCGAGAAGGAAGAGATCGACATCCGCCTGCACACCGTCATCTACGAGCTGATCGACGAGCTGAAAAAGGCCATGACGGGCCTGCTCGACCCGACGTTCCGCGAGGTGACGGCCGGCCGCGCCGAGGTCCGCGACACGTTCAAGGTGCCGAAGGTCGGCACCATCGCGGGCTGCCACGTGATCGAGGGAGTCATCCCCCGCACCGCGGGCGTCCGTCTGGTGCGCGACAACCGCGTCATCTACGAAGGGAAGATCGCCTCGCTGCGCCGGTTCAAGGACGACGCCTCCGAGGTCCGCAACGGCTTCGACTGCGGTATCGGCCTGGAGCGGTTCCAGGACGTCAAGCCGGGCGACATCATCGAGGCGTTCACCCGCGAAGAGGTGGCGCCCGTTCTGTAGGGGTCCCCGGACCCCCCGAGCCCCTCACCCCCCTGGCCCCCCTCTCCCATCCCCTCCCATCCGCCGGGAGAGGGGGAACCGGAAAGTCGTGGATGGGCGGTGGCGCCCCTCTCCCGGAGGAAGGGAGGGGATGGGAGAGGGGACGGGGGTGAGGGGTCCGAAAGGGAAGGCCGTTCATGCCGATGACCGTCGGGATCTCCAGCTTCGAGCTGCACCTCCCGTCCAGCCGCAGCCTGAAGGACAAGCGGCGGATCGTGAAGTCGCTGATCGACCGCATCCATCAGCGCTACCGGGTGTCGATCGCGGAGACCGGATTTCACGACCTGCACCAGCGGTCGGAGATCTCGATGGCGGTGATCACCAACGGCGAGAGCGAGATGGAGAACCTGATGGAAGAGGTGCGAAACCTGGTGGAGGGCGTCCCGGAGCTGTACCTGACGCGCTGGGACCCCCAGATCCTCGCGGGGATGGAGGGGATGTCATGACGCGGCGGACCGAGCGCGTGTCCGACCTGCTGCGGGCAGAGCTCTCCGACCTCATCCTGCGGGAGATCAAGGATCCCCGCATCAGGCTGGTCAGCCTGACGGGGGTCGAGGTGACGTCAGACCTGCGGCGCGCCACGGTGCGCGTCTCGGCGCTCGGTGACGACGCCCAGCGTGAGGAGGCGGTCGAGGCCCTGCGCCATGCACGGGGGTTCCTGCGCACGGAGCTGTCCCACCGGCTCCGCACGCGGGTGACGCCCGAGCTGATTTTCGAGCTCGACCGCGGAGCCGAGCACAGCCAGAAGATTTCTGACCTCTTGGAGAGTCTAAATGGGCGGGATGAAAGCTCCTGAAGATCTGCTGAAGAAGATCCGGCTCGGCAACCGGTTCCTCCTCACCAGCCATATCAATCCGGACGGCGACGCCATCGGCTCCGAGCTGGGCCTGGCGCGCCTGCTGCGCAGCATGGGCAAGGGCGCCGTGGTCTGGAACCGCGACCCGATCCCGACCATCTACCGTCCGCTGCCCGGCAGCGACCGGATACACACGGGCGAGGAGCCGCCGGCCGGGTTCCCCGACCGCTTCGACGGCATCGTCGTGCTGGAGTGCCCGAGCCCCGACCGCACCGGCCTGGAGGAGCACCTCTCCGCCCGGCCGGTCATCAACATCGATCACCACCTGGGCAACCAGCTCTACGGCTCGGTGAACTGGGTCGACTCCGCGGCTCCAGCCGTCGGCGAGATGATCTACCGTCTGTCGCAGGGGCTCAAGCTGACCCTCGATCCCGAGACGGCGAGCTGCCTCTACCTGACCCTGGTCACCGACACGGGCGGCTTCCGCTTCTCCAACGCCACCCCGGCCGCGTTCGAAGCCGCCGCCGCCCTGGTGCGCGACGGCGCCCATCCCGAGCAGGTCTCGCAATGGCTCTACGAGAGCCAGCCGCTGGCGGTCGTCCGCCTGATCGGCGAGATGCTCCAGACGCTCCAGATCCACGAGGCCGGCCGGGTCGCGACCGCCCGCCTGACGCCCGAGATGTTCGCCCGGGTCGGCGCCTCGCCCGGCGACTCCGAGGGGCTCATCGACTTCCCGCGCTCGATCGCGGGCGTCGAGGCCGTGGCCCTGATCCGCCAGCGCGAGGACGGCACCCACAAGGTCTCGCTGCGCAGCCGCGGCGAGGTCGACGTCGAGAAGATCGCCCGTCATCATGGCGGCGGCGGCCACCGCAATGCCGCCGGGTTCGTGCTCGAAGGCGACGGCGAAGCGGCGCGGCAGAAGGTCGCCGAGGCTCTGGCGGCCGCTCTGAACCCGGCTCCGGTGGCGGAAGAGGTTCGCGAGGGAGCCTGACTTGGTGGAGATGAGAGACGGACTGTTGCTGGTCGACAAGGAGCCCGGCCTGACCTCGCACGACGTGGTGCAGAAGGTGCGGCGGCTCCTCAAGCAGAAGAAGATCGGTCACTGCGGCACGCTGGACCCGGACGCCACGGGCCTGCTGCTGCTGACGCTCGGGACAGCCACGCGGCTCACCCGCTTCCTGATCCGCGCGCCCAAGGTCTACGAGGGGGTCATACAGCTCGGCTCCGCGACCGACACCTACGACGCGTCGGGCCAGGTGACGAGCCAGGCCTCTCCGGAAGCCGTCGCCGCCCTGACCCCGGAAGCCGTGGCCGAGGCGATGAAGCGCTTCGAGGGGATCATCGAGCAGAAGGCGCCCCCCTACTCCGCCAAGAAGGTCCAGGGGGTCAAGTACTACGAGCTGGCGCGCAAGGGCGAAGAGGTCCCTGACGAGAGCAAGGAAGTCACCGTCTACGAGTTCGCCCCGCTGGGCGAGCTTGGACAGGACGGACGCATCCGCTTCCGCCTGGGCTGCTCGTCCGGCACCTACGCCCGCGGCCTGGCGCACGACCTGGGCGCGGCACTCGGAGTCGGCGGGCACCTGGCGGAGCTGCGGCGCACCCGCATCGGTGGCTTCCGGGTCGAAGAGGCGGCCACCTTCCGCGGCCTGGAAGAGCTGGCCCAGTCGAGCGAGCCGGCCGGAGCGACTTGGATTCCCTTCGACCAGATTCCTCTCCCGTTCGGCGAGGTCACGGCCGACCCGCAGCAGGAGACCCGGATCAGCCATGGCCAGACCGTGCTGGTGCGCGAGCTGGCGGGCGAGGAGGGGGACTGGGTCAAGCTAATCAACCGGCGGCGGGAGTTCATCGCCGTCGGCACCGTCGTAGAGAGGATTGGCAACGCGGGCGTGGGCATCGTCCAGCCCAAAGTGGTATTCAGATAGCCGGTTCGTGCTACAATGCCGACCCGAATGGAAATGTAAGGAGGAGTTTGCTTTGGCGCAAACCGTGGAAGTGAAGGAAAAGATCATTCAGGACTACCGGGTACACGAGCAGGACACCGGCTCGCCGGAAGTGCAGGTGGCCCTGCTCACCAGCCGGATCACCGAGCTGACGGAGCATTTCAAGATCCACAGCAAGGACCACCATGGCCGCCGCGGGCTTCTGAAGCTCGTCGGCCGCCGCCGCCGCTTGCTGGACTATCTCAAGCGGCAGGACGTAGAGCGTTATCGCGCCACCATTGAGCGCCTCGGACTCCGCAAGTAGGCAGCTCCCGCCGCACCCGGCAGGTCCCGACGCAAACAACCGTCGCCTCGGGACCGCCCACCCCACCTACCGGGCAACTGAGCCGGCCACGGCTTTGACGCGGCGAAATTGTAGGCAGACGAGAGAGAAAGAGACGAGAAAGAAAAGAAAACCATGAAGCAACGAAGAGAAGTCAACGTTGGAGAGAGCACCCTCATCCTGGAGACCGGCCATCTGGCCAAGCAGGCCGACGGATCGTGTACGGTCCGCCTCGGCGACACGGTCGTCCTGGCCACCGCCTGCATGGACGACAAGGGCGGCATCGAGCGCGACTTCCTGCCGCTGACCGTCGACTACCGCGAGTACACGGCCGCGGCCGGCAAGATCCCCGGCGGCTTCTTCAAGCGCGAAGGCCGGCCGACCGAGAAGGAAGTCATCACCTCGCGCCTGATCGACCGCCCGCTCCGCCCCCTGTTCCCCGATGGCTACTATGCCGAGACCCAGATCATCGGCTTCTGCCTGTCGGCGGACGGCGAGAACGATCCCGACATCCTGGCCATCAACGGCGCCTCGACGGCCT